>NZ_JAYRUC010000010.1:139535-169162 GCF_041919235.1 Pandoraea sp. | reverse complement strand
TTGGGGCCGCGCAGCCAAGGACTGGAAGACAGCAATGAACCAATTCGCTATCCTTTACGCGGATCGATTCGTTCGACCGTCCGTGTAATTCTCAACCCGCCTTGAACACGGAAATTCTGACACCCCCGGGGATTCAAGGGGCTGTTCCAGCCACACGCGCGTCCAGTCCTTACTTCCGAGATCCGCGCATAAAGCGCTCCTCTATCAACAACACATCTCTAGTGGCAAAGCTTATACAACTCGCCCCTCAAGGTATCGAACTCATTGTTTTCCTGAATCATCGGCTGTCCATTTTTGTATAGGACTAGGTCGTTCAACGAGCCCATACCCCCACACATCGCGATTATCTGTGTCCGTACCCCATCGGGGTCGTTTGCCAGATTGAGCAAACAACGATTAAGCGCGTTGGCCCAATCGTTCAGCGCCCCCTGTCGTAATAGATCAATCATTCTCACCAAGAGCGCTTCGGTGCGTTGGATATTCATCACTTGAGATCACATGAGTGGATTACTTCGACCCCGTCGATTGTCCACGGCTTTGGCACGACGACCTGTTGCGTGCCCCCAACGTAAAAACCGCCTTGCGATCCCACTTCACCCACATAAACCTGAGTTCCTGCAGGAATCTTGACTCCGAATGCCGTATCAATCGGAGAAGCCCCTCCACTTGGCCAAGTCGGTAATACGGCTTTGTCAACACGCGTCTGCAATACACCGTTAGGAGCCTCCTGGCTAAAAAATTGACCAAGAGGTCGTTTAGCCGTACCCGCCCGATGTAGCACTGTGTCTTTTCCAAGCATCACTGCCTTGTATCGACCACCAGCAAAAGTGGCCGCCAACTCGTCAGGGAGTGGTCCCGGCTTCATCGTAGAGTAACTTCCGCTCGACTTGCCGAGTCCCCTCGTACTCGATGAGCAGCGTCTCGATAGCCCCAACGGGTCGACCCACTCGACTGTATTCGGCGCGTACTGGTAGATGTTGATGCCACCGGCGAGCCCAATCGGGTCCTTGCTGATGAACCTTCCACTCGCCGGATCGTAATACCGATGTCGGTTATAGTGCAGCCCCGACTCATCGTCGCAGTACTGTCCCTGAAACCGAATCGGATTGGCAAATTCTGCCGGGTCGTCCTGCCCCCACACCGACTTCGTCTTACCCCACGCCCGATACCGTCCCGGCCACACCACCTTGCCGGTATTGTCTACCACCTCTTGTGGCGTGCCCAGATGGTCGTTCAGATAGAACAGCGTTGTGTGCTTCGTCTTGGACCGCACCCACACCGGATTGCCATCCGTGCCTGTAGCCAGAAAGCCCGGTTCAATCAGCCTCTCGTCAATCCGCGCGAGCGGCACGAACGTGCCCGGCTCATGCAGGTATAGCGACGCCCCACGCCACTGCACCTCGTCAATGTCATGCTGACGCTGCGC
Organism: Pandoraea sp.; assembly: GCF_041919235.1. Taxonomy (NCBI): domain Bacteria; kingdom Pseudomonadati; phylum Pseudomonadota; class Betaproteobacteria; order Burkholderiales; family Burkholderiaceae; genus Pandoraea; species Pandoraea sp. Next base: position 167,736 of record NZ_JAYRUC010000010.1, on the reverse strand, counting down.
CTTCGGTAGCGACTGCTCGTCCTGCCGATCTTCTCGTACCAGCGTGCCGTACTCCGGCCCGGCCGGTCCGTTGGGTGCTGTTTTGGGCCACACACGAGGCCCTAACTTTCGAGGCCCCCGCGTAAAGCACTCCTCCATCAACAACACATCGCCGTCCCACACGAATACCGTGAACTGCGTCTGACCGTCGGATTGAAGCACCTCTTTGACGACACGACGGCCAAACGCGTCGTAGCGATAGCGTGCCGTCATCTGCGGCAAGGTAGAGCCGACCCACGAGCGATAGCGTCCGTGTGCGTCAAACTCCGTATGCTCCTCGACACTGTCCGGCGGCTTGGCGTAGCGGCTGACCTCCACCAAGCGGTTCGCCAGATCGTAACGATAGCGCCAGGTCGGTCCCGCCCAATCGGTGCGCTGGATAAGGTTGCCGCGCTCGTCATAGACGTAGCGCGTGCGCTCAAGCTCACGCAGCAGGTTATCCAGACACTTGGGCAGCTTGCGCTCGTATTCGGCCATCAGTTGGCTGTCGCGCTGCGCACGCTCATCCCATCGGCCCGGATAACTCTGCCCGGGATTGGCCTGCGCCCACTCGGTGCGCTCGCGCAGCCTACGCGTCGTGCGCTGCGCTGGCGTCTCAACGTCCGGCTCGGGCGGCACCTTCTCCGGATCGATGCGATTGCCCGCGCGGTCGTACGCAAACGTCTCCGTGAGGTCCGGTGTCACGGATTTGAGTAACCGCCCCGTCGGATCGTAGCCGTACTGCGTTGTGCCTCGGGCAACGTCGTCAATCTTGGTCAACCACCCCTGCGGCCCATAGCCGTAGCGGCGCTCGGCGAGCGTCTGGCCGCCCGGAACGCCAGGCGCTCCGGCCATTCCCGCTCCACCAACACCTCCAACACCTCCCGCTCCTGCGCTCCCTCCACCGACACCCGTAGCCGTACGCTGCGCGATCTGGCGCAGCAGTCGTCCCGCCGGATCGTATTGCCGTTGCGCGCTGAAGCGCGCGTGAGTCCGACCCGTCTCGCGGTGCAGGCGGTCGCGCTCGAAGTCGAGCAACGGCGCACCATTGATCGTGACCCCATGCACATGCCCCGAGCCATAGCGCAACCAGTCGATCTTGAGGGTGTTAGGCAACTGCGTGCGGGTGCGATTGCCCAGTGCGTCGTACCAGTGACGCGTCACCGACGAATAGGGCGAGTCGCCAATCGAACTGCCAAGCGGATCCCCCACCGCCAAATGCTGCTCTTCGGCGATCAGGTTGTCCGCCTCGTCGTAGTGAAAGCGCGTGGTGGTGTGTCGGCTGTGGGCCGTCGTCAGACGCCCCACCGCATCGTAGTAGAAGCGCTCATGCGCGTCGGCGTGGTTGTGTCCAATGCGCTGAACCCGACGCTCCGTCAAACGCCCCTGCGCATCGTGCACGTACGCCGTCTCTATGCCGACGCCATTCCCGCCACCGCCCCCCCCAGTCTCACGCGATAGCACGCGCGCACCGCCCTCGTCGTAGGTGTGGCGCACCGTCGTGCCGTCAAAGTCGGTTTGCTCCACCAACTGGCCCAGCGCGTCGTAGCGAAAACGTGTCTCGGCGCGGTTCTCGTTGACCAGACGAATGAGACGCCACTGGCCATCGTAGACAAAGCGGATGCTGCGCCCGGCAGCATCTTCCGTCTCCACCGGACGCCCGTCGATGGTGTAGTGGTAGCGCGTGACCTGCCCCGCACCATCGGTGTGTGCAATCAGGTTGCCCTCGCCGTCGTAGGCAAAGCCTTCGGTCATCTTGTCGGGATAGACGAGCGAGGTCAGGCGCCCCAACGCGTCGTGCTGATAGCCGGTGACGTGCCCCTCGGCATCGGTGCGCGTGAGCAGATGGCCCAGCGCGTTGTAGCCATAGGTGGTGGTGTAGCCCGAGCAATCCGTTGCCTGCGAGAGGCGTCCACCCGGACCGTACGAGAACTTGCGCACCCCCCCCTTGGGGTCGGTCAGCGCCATCAACTGACCTTGACCGTCCCACAGATATTGCGTGGTGCGTCCGGCAGGATCGGTCACCGAGACCGGTTGTCCCAGGGCGTCGTAGGCGGTCTGCGTCACACGTCCGGTGGGATCCGTAACCTTGACCGGATTTCCCGATGCGTCGTACTCAGTACGCGTCACCCGCCCCACCCCATCGGTATGTGCGACCACGCGGCCAGCGTCGTCATAGGCGAAACGCTGCCAGCGTCCGGCCGCATCGCGCGTGGCCGTCAGGTTGTTGTTGGCGTCCCACTCATAGAGCTCGCTCACAAGCCCCGTGTCCGCTGGACGCTCGACCAGCACGATGCGGTTGTCTCGGTCGTAGCGGTAAAAGGTGACCTTGCCCGCCGCATCGGTGACCTTGGTGAACCAGTGTTCGCGGTGATATTCGAAGCGTGTGTCTTCGAGGGCCTCGCGACTGCCCAGGCGATCGGCACTCGGGCCGCGGATGTAGGTGCGCGAGCAACGCGCTTCGGCTGGGTCGGTGGGTGCGGCGGCGCCAAAGGCGTGGCCCGGCCACGTCCATTCCAGATGGACGACGTAGCCGTTGAAGTCCGTGTAGCGCGTGAGCAGGTGTTGCTCGTAGGCGTAGGTGCGCAGGTGATCGAGCGCATTGCGCTGCGAGATCAGATTGCCCGCATCGTCGTAGTCGTAGGTGGCTAGACGTCCCAGCTCGTGACCTGAGCCGTTGAGCCGGTCGATGGTGATAATCCTGCCATCCTGGCAAGCAATGCGGATCGCGGCGTCGTGACCGTCGGTAATGCCGACAAGCTCACCGGCTTCGTTATACGACAGCGTGTGACCCAGACCTGCGCGATTGCGTGTGGCGGCCAGACGATAAAGCGCGCCTGCAGCACGCTCGACAAGCGTGTAAGTCTCTTCGCTATCATCTGCGTGCGTGAGCACCACCGTGTAACGATCAGGGCGTGCGACTTGCAGCTTCTCCGTCGGCACATTCACCGTCTGCCCAACAGCCACTGCCGGCAACGGCACCGCCCGATTCTCCGCATCGAAGAAGGTCAGCTTGTCTGGGGCCGTTGCATCAGTCACTTCGAGCGAGATGTGAAATGGACTGCTCCAACGCGCCCCGAGTGGACTGTGGTCATACGCCGAGAGACTCGATCGATACAACCGCGACCAGACAATCGGCACCACGCCGTCGACGACGAAATCGGTCTGCGCCAGATTCTCGTCCCCCATCGCGAAGTCGATAGGCCGACCGCTCGTCTTGCTGCTCTGCGGCAACAGGCAATTGCAGCCTGCCGGCAATTTGCTCGGCTTGGCCCCGGCCTGATAGTGCTCGCGGTGCTGCGCGGGCTTGACGTCGGCGGTGAGCGGCTGTCCCGCCGCGCGCTCGGTCGCCAGCGATGGCTTGCCACGTCGCGCCTTCGCCTGTGCGGCAATCGTCATGGCCATGCCGATGAGGCTTGCCGCCTCGGCCGCGTTGCCAAAGGCCCGGCCGATCATCTGCTCGGTGTTGCTCTCGAAGTCCACCAGCCACTCGGTGACGCCCTCACGAATCGTCTGCGTGCCTCCCGGCAGGTGTGCCTTGAGCAGTTGATCCAGAGCGTAAAGCGCGACGCTCTCGCCATCGGGCATCCAAGACCAGAACGACGATTCCTTGGTGGAGATCGCGGCCTGCTGGGCGGCGAGCCCGCGCGGATCCGCGATAAAGCCCCGCAGTTGCCGCGACGTATCCCTGAGCCAAGTGACGACGTCCGCCTGAGCACGTTGCAGGTGCTTGTCGAGCGATTCCAGATACGCCAGGGCGTTGCCACCGGCCATGCCCCACAGGATCTCGAGCGCGAGCGAGATGCCCTCGCCCTTGATCGTGGCGAGCAGCACCTGCTTGAGCGCCACTCGCAGGGGCGCCGTGGCATTGCCGGCCACCGGGATGACGCCCAGCGCGTCGATGGCGAGGATCATCCAGTGGGCGACCGACGTTGCAGCCGCCCGATTCGAGCAGATGCCATACAGATCGATTGCCACATCCTTGAGTGAGAGCGCGTTACCGACACCCGGGACCATGTACAGGCATTGCACGAACACTTCGAGGCCGTGATTCCTGACGGACTCGATGCTCTGCTCGACGACGTATGTCGCCTTGGTGGGCTCGCCCGGCACGGGGCTGATCACGAGACGGCGATGCTCTGCGTTGAGCTTGAGTTCGCGCGGCGCGGATAGCGTGGCAGCGTCGTGTGCCGATGCGGTAGTCTCGGTGGTCATTCGAACGGTGGACGTGAAGGATGAGGCAACAAGCGATGAGCGCTCGGGCTACCTCGTTGAACGAGGGTGCGAGGGAGGGAACGAGCGAGGGAACGCGTGAGCGAGCTAGGAAACCGGGAAGCGAGAGGTCGGCGAAGCCGTTGAAAGCGTGGACGTAGTCGACGCCCCCAAACCGCTACCGTCAGTCATGTAGTGATTGGGGAGCGATCAAGACGCAGTCGCTCTGCCATCGAGGCTCGCTCAGGCGCTCCCGGATTTCCTACGAAGCGATGGATAGGTCCTGGGCGTAGGCCGCATCGGGGCGATGCAGGAAGTCCCGTTGATGGCCGGAATCTCGGGAGGCGCTTGCATCGCCCGCCGTACGCTTTACTGCTTGACCGTCTGCCAATTCGTGTACTCCGCCCGTCGCCTATGAAGGAACGTAGTTATAGCGAAGCTGTTGTGCAGGGACAACGCGAAAAGGCCCAAATCGATGGGCGGATATTGCCCAAAGTGATGCGCGTCCGATCGGACGTGATGTGGAAGACCGTGGACAACGACTTCGGGCAGAAATCCAAGAAAGTTATCCGTGTCTAGAATGACCAGTCCCGCTCCGAGGCTTGGCACCGATTCCTTCGAGTCATAGCGATTCGCACCGGTGGCCGTGAACGCCAACGGAATGCCTCTTCGGTCTACAACGATGCGGCGCTTGCTGCCGAGTTTGCCTCGATCCGTCGCGTTTGGCGCTGACGGTTCGCCCCCGGACGTTCGATACGGACGCCCCGTCAACACTGGTTGGGCCATTTCCGATGACATGGTCTTGTTGGCGACGCTACTAAATCCCCTGCCGTCCACCTTCAAGCCCGGACACCGGTGTGACGGGCATGCGCAACGTAACACACAAGCCGCCGTTGGGCGACTGCCCCAGACGCACCGTGCCGCCAAGCCCTTCGACCAAGCGTCCGACCAGCGACAATCCGAGTCCGCAATGACCCTCACCGCCGCGCGAGGCGTCGAGGCGCACGAACGGACGCATCGCAAGGGCCACCTGAGCCTCCGGAATGCCCGCCCCGCAGTCGCTCACTTCAATACACCCCACCGCGCCCTCGCACCACGTGGCGAGACGCACGGGGGCCTCGCCGTGTTCAAGCGCGTTGTCGACAAGATTCAACATCACCCGATCGAGCAGCGTGCGCGGCAGCTTGAAATCCGCCCCCGCACGCAAGTCGCTGACGAACAACGAAGCGTTCTCATCGGACTCATCGGACTCATCGGACACGTTGGACGCTTCGGCCGCGCTCGACGCCGCCGTCGCCGAACACGGCGTTGCACCGTCGTCTTGCTCTGCCGGAAATTGCTCGCGCAAAAAGGCGTCGACGCTCACCAGCGGACTCGTGTCCGCTTCGTCGCGTGCGTAGGCAAGAAACTGCTGGACGATGTGATCGATCGACGCGATATCGCGGACGAATCCGTCGCGCGAACTGTCGTTGTCGATCAAGTCGGCACGCAGACGCAAACGCGTGAGCGGCGACTTCAAATCATGCGCAATGCCCGCGAGCATGATCGCCTGATTGTCCTCTGCCTCGGCCAGCCGCTTGGCCATCTCGTTGAACGCGTGCGAGAGATCGCGCAACTCGTGCGGCCCTTGCTCCGGCAGCAAAGCAGGACGCCGCCCGCGAGCGATGACACGGGCAGCCTGTGCCACGCGCGCAATCGGGCGCTGCATCTGCCACGCCACCAGCAACGCCAGCAACACCGCGCCGATCAGAATGCCCACCGTCTCACGCACGAACGGCGGCATCGGGGGCAAGTCGAGCGTGACGACAATCCACTCGCTGCGTTGCGGCAGCAAGACCCACAAACTATCGGGCTTGCGCGCGTCGACCAGATGTAATTGCGTACCCAGCGGCAGCCGAGACAACAGTTCATGGCGCAGGCGCGCGGCCCGCTCGTCGTCCACGTCGTCGGTAAAGGCCGGCGCGTCGGCCAGCGGCACGCGACGCAGACCATGCGGCGGCGCAAAGCTGCCGGGGTCCACCGCGCGCTGATCCACGCTCTGAATGGCAATGAGCAGGCCGCGCGCGAAACCGTCCACCTGCTGGCGCGGACGCTGATAGAACACCAGCGCACTCCACACCAGATGCATCACCAGCAAGACGGCAATGCCGAGCCATGCCATGCGCGCGAAGAGCGAGTCGCGCAGCGGCCAACGCAGCTTCACGCAGCCGACTCCCGCCAGCCGCGCACCGTGCGCTTACCCACCGACGCCGAAGCGGCCGCCGACGGCGCGAGCGCCAGCGCATCGTCGTCGTGGCCGCCAACACCGCCAGACCCGGCACGTTCACGCGCGTCGGACGTCGCCCCTTCGGACAATTCGCCGCCGGGCACAAAGACGTACCCCTTGCTGCGAATCGTCTGGATGTAGCGCGGCGCCGACGGATCGGCTTCGATCAGACGCCGAAGGCGCCACACCGGCACGTCCAGACTGCGGTCACGGAACGTAATGCCATCGCCGTAAAGCATGGCATGAAGCTTCACGCGCGGGAGCACTTGCATCGGGTGCTGCGTGAACGCCTTGAGCATCGCGAACTCGGTATCGCGCAGCGGCAGGCGCTCGCCCTCGCGCTGCAACGTGCGCAGCGAGTAGTCCAACTCAAACGGCCCGAAACGGTAGGGCGCGCGCGCGTCGGGTGCGCTCGCCGCCACCGGCCCGCGACGGCGCAGCACCGCATGAATGCGCGCGAGCAATTCGCGCGGATCGAACGGCTTGGCCAGATAGTCGTCCGCGCCCAGTTCGAGCCCAAGCGCCCGATCGAGCGGCCCGCCGCGCGCAGACAGCATAATCACCGGGATGTCTTCGCCAGCCGCGCGCAGATCCTGCAACGCACGCAGGCCATCGCGCTCCGGCATCATGATGTCGAGCAGAATCACCGAGGGCCGCTCAAGTTCGAGCCGGCGCAGCAGCGACGCCCCGTTGTGAAGTACCGAGACCTGCATGCCATTGGCATGCAGCAATTCGCGCAGCAGGTCGCGAACGACAGGATCGTCGTCGACCAGAAGAACATGCAGACTCATGAAATTCTCTCGGTAATTTAGGTTCGCCGCGGCGCGCTCGCGCCGTGTGACAGTGTCACAGCACTGTCCTGCGTTACAGGTGGCGTGGCGGGCGAGGTCGGCGTACTGGAGAGCGCCCGCAGCGCATTCGTAAATCGATCCGGCGACGACGACGCGCGGCGCGTGCCAACCGTCGCGGCAGACCCCTGACCCGGCAAACGCCAGGCACGATGCAGCGCCGAACCCGGCGCACCAATGCCAATGGACATGATGTGTGTTCCCTCGGTGTCGAGATACCCCACAGTGTGCCCGCCCGTCCAATTCCGCGTTGACCGAAGCATCTTACAGAATGGCGCCCAATCCTTATTTCAGAAAGGATCGGTAAGGTACGGCCCCTCCCCTACACCGACATCACAATCGGCTTCCACCTCAGAATAGTCAATAATTTGGCGATGTTGGACGACGTAAAGCGAAATTATAGTCAATTTGATTTGGCGACGTCGATGCCAACGCACGATCGGCATCGCTTCTGAAGCGCACGGGGGTCCGCGTGCGCCATGCAATCTCCACACTGTGCAGAAGCGCGGCAACGCGCGCAGACGCCGGTCTCGCGCTGACAGTCGCCCCCCAAGCCGCCTCGGGCAGCTTACCCGGCGGGACGGTCGCGTCGGTCAGTCGCGGCTCGGACGCCACCGCCCCAGCGACAGGATGACGCTCGGCCCACGCACCCAGTCTTCACATTTCCACGGCCATTGCCGCGTGGCCTGCCCGCTCGATCAACGGCGCGCGGCGTCGCGCGCGTGCTCGAAGCCGGTCACCGCGTGGGCAAAGGTAACCTCGGACAATCGTCGGCGCAGCGGTCGAACAGCCGTCGCAAGCAGGAAGCGGATAGGAAGCAGATAGGAAGCGGGCAGGAGGCGGCCAGAAAGCAGGCCGGAAGCGCGCCGCCCAGAGTACCGGGCTCAGGCCACCTCGCTCGATGAGGGCACGGGCGGGAGCGTGGCAAGCAGCGCCGCCACGTCCGGATACCTCAGCCGATAGCCCAGCTCGCGCTTGAGCCGTCCATTGGCCAGGCGTCGCGACTCCGACATGAACGATAGGAGCGTCGGCTCCAGCACACGGCCGGCTTCGTCGCGTGAAATTCGCGGCGGGCGGGGCAACTGGAGCGCGTCGGCCACATGATCGAAATACTCGCCCATGCGCCACGCCGTGTCGTCGCTCGCATGCACGATTCGTTGCGCCCTGCCCCGCCACATCGCCCGAATCAGGATCGCAGCCAAATCGTCGGCGTGAATATGGTTGGTGAAGACGTCGTCGGATGCCTGCAACGCCGGTGTGCCTCTGCGCAAACGCGCGACCGGCAGACGATCTGCCGCGTAAATGCCCGGGATGCGCACGAGCGTCGCTCGCCAGGGCACGCGGGCGTGTTCAGCATGGCGCCATGCAGCGGACGCACCCATTGCTGCCGCCCCGCGCGCACGCGACGGGCCTGCGGCCAGCACCCGGCGAACGTTGCGGGCATGTGTCGATGGCCGGCCGAGCGTGCGTATCGTGCGTTCCGCGTCGACGCGGCGCTGCCCGCGTGGCGAACGCGGCTGCGGTGTCCGGGTCTCGTCCACATACGCACCGCCACAGTCGCCGTAGACGCCGCTGGTGCTCGCGTAGACGAGAATGCGACGCGGCGCGCGGGGCAGGCGTGCCAAAGTGCGATGCCCTCCCTCGGGTACAATATCGTGCTTCGGCGGCCGGGCGAGCGCCGCGCGCAAACGGCGCGTGCGCAAGTCTTGCGTGCCGCTGCCACTCACCCCGTCGGGCGGGGCGAGATGCAACACCCGCGAGGCCAGACGGCCAATGCGTTGCAGGCTCGCTGCGTCGTCCAGATTGGCGACCACGGGCACGGCGCCTGCCGCGCGCAATGCCGCATGACGCGCATCGCTCGACGTCACGGCGAAGACACGAAAGCGTTTGACGAGGGCCGGCAGCGCACGCATGCCGACGTCGCCGCAGCCCACCACCAGCAGGCGCGGACGACCGAAGGATTTCGACGAATTATTCATTTTTCGGATTGTAGTATGGCTTACAACGTTACCCTCGTGCCGAGCGGGCGCGAGTTCCAGGTCGAAGACGGCGAAGCCGTACTCAGCGCTGCACTGCGCCAGGGCGTCGGCCTGCCGTACGGTTGCAAGAACGGCGGCTGCGGTTCCTGCAAGGCCAAACTGGTCGAAGGCAGCGTCGAGCATGGCGCGCACTCGAGTTCGGCGCTCTCCAAAGACGAGGAAACGCGTGGTTTTGCACTGCTTTGCTGCGCCCACGCCAAGGGTGACCTCGTCATCGAGTCCCGCGAAGTCAAAGGATTCGGCGATATCCCGGTCAAGCGGCTGCCGTGCCGCGTGAACGCCCTCGAGCGCCGCGCCGACGATGTGATCGTGATGCGTTTGCAACTGCCCGCCAATGAGCGTTTTCAGTATCTCGCCGGGCAATACATCGAGTTCATCCTGAAGGACGGCAAGCGCCGCAGCTATTCCATGGCAACGGCCCCGCACGAAGAAGGCTTCCTCGAGCTTCACCTGCGCCACATGCCCGGCGGCGTATTCACCGACCATGTGTTCAATGGCATGAAGGAGCGCGAGATCCTGCGGTTCGAAGGGCCGCTGGGGACATTCTTCCTGCGTGAAGACTCGGACAAGCCGATTGTGCTGCTCGCTTCGGGCACCGGTTTCGCGCCGATCAAGGCCATCGTCGAGCATGCCGCTCACAAAGGACTCGGCCGGCCGATGACGCTGTACTGGGGCGCGCGCCAGTTGAAGGACATTTATATGCGCGAACTGGCCGAACAGTGGGCGCGCGAAATTCCCGGCTTCCGGTTCGTGCCGGTACTCTCCGACGCCGCGCCGCAAGACCAGTGGCAAGGGCGCACGGGCTTCGTGCATCGCGCCGTGGCCGAAGACCTGCCGGACATGTCGGACTACGAGGTCTACGCCTGTGGCGCGCCCGTGATGGTGGAGTCGGCGCACCGCGACTTCGTCGCGCATCACCACTTGCCCGAAACGGCGTTCTTCGCCGACGCCTTCACCACCGAAGCCGACAATCCGGGCAGCGGTCAGTGACCCCGACCGTACGGATGGGCGCAACGACGCGCGCACGCCACGGTGCGCGCGTTCCCTTTGACAAGCGATGCGCCGCCGTCTTATGCTTGCCGACATGAACCTGATTGCCATCGCCTCGATCCGACGTCGCCGTTCGCTGCCCCTATCGGGATGCCGCGCGGCACGCTATCGACTGCGATAACACGCAAGTTCTCACGCACAGCGAAGCCACGGGCAACCCCCGTGGCTTTTTTTATTTTCTCGTCTCGCTTACCCCCGTCCTTCGGAGACCGTCATGTCGCTTGTCAGCTCGTCCGCCGTCCAGCCGTCCGCCTCGCCCAACGCCCCCCAAGGGGCGCGCCGCGCCAAGTTCAATGACTTCGCCACGCAGGCGTTGCTGCCCATTACGTCGCGCCCCGATCTCGTCTTCACGCACGGCAAGGGTGGCTGGCTTTACGACCACGAGGGCAAGCGATATCTCGACTTCATCCAGGGCTGGGCCGTCAACAGCCTCGGCCATTGTCATCCGGTGATGCGCGACGCGCTCGCCACGCAAAGCGCGCTGCTGCTCAATCCCAGCCCCGCGTATTACAACGTACCGATGATCGAACTGGCCGATTTGCTCACCCAGCACTCGGGACTCGGCAAAGTCTTCTTCGCGAACAGCGGCGCCGAGGCGAACGAGAGCGCGATCAAGCTGGCGCGCAAGTGGGGGCAATTGCATCCGAACGCATCGGGCGGCGCCCGCTTCGAGATCATCACGTTCAAAGACGCCTTCCACGGCCGCACGCTCGCCACCATGTCCGCGAGCGGCAAACCCGGCTGGGATGCGATCTTCGCGCCGCAGGTCCCGGGCTTCCCGAAAGCGGCACTCAACGATATCGCATCGGTCGAAGCTCTCATCGGCCCCGACACCGTCGCGGTGATGCTCGAACCGATTCAGGGCGAGGCCGGGGTCGTGCCCGCCACCGACGCGTTTCTGAAAGCCCTGCGCGCGCTCACGAAAGCCCGCGGACTGTTGTTGATCGTGGACGAAGTGCAAACCGGATGCGGCCGCACCGGCACCCTCTTCGCGCATCAGCAGGCAGGCATCGCGCCTGACATCATGACGCTCGGCAAAGGCATCGGCGGGGGCGTGCCGCTTGCGGCGATGCTCTGCGGCGACGAGTTCGCCGTCTTCCAGCCGGGCGATCAGGGCGGCACCTACAACGGCAATCCACTCATGTGCGCCGTCGGCCTTGCAGTCATGCGCACGGTCAGTGCGCCAGGCTTCCTCGAATTCGTTCGCGCGCAGGCGGACTATCTGAGCGCCGGATTGCAGCATCTGTCGTCGCGTTACGGCGGCGAGGGCGAGCGTGGCGCAGGCCTGCTGCGCGCGCTGCTGCTCGGGCGCGACCTCGGCCCGCAACTGGTCGAAGCGGCGCGCGACATGTCACCGGACGGGCTGCTGCTCAATGCGCCACGTCCGAACCTGCTGCGCTTCATGCCCGCACTGAACGTGAGTCGCGACGAGATCGACCAGATGCTCTCGATGCTCGACACACTGCTCGCCAAGCACGTCTGACGACCCGCTCTGATGCGCGCCGCCGCCGGCCCAACCCGCGACGGTCGGCACGGCGCGCTCGACATCGCACAGGAGACACCCGCAATGAACGACCTGAGTCACGGGCATAAGATGCCGCCCGCCAACGCCATCGTGGAGATTTCTTCCGATCCGGCACGGCTCGACATTCCCTTCATCCATCTCGCGCTCTCGACCCAAACGCATTGGGCCAAGGATATTCCGCGGGACACGCTCATGCGCGCCATCTCGCACTCGCTGTGCTTCGGCGCTTATGCCACACCGGTCGATGGGGACGATGCCAGCGAAGGCCCCGAAGGCCGGGCCGCGCGTCAGGTCGGCTTTGCCCGCGTGATTACCGACCGCGCAACGTTCGCCTATCTGGCGGATGTGTTCGTCGATCCGTCGATGCGTGGGCTCGGCATCGGCAAGCGTCTGTGCGAGAGCGTACTGGCGCATCCTGCATTGCAGCGACTGCGGCGCTTTCTGCTCGCCACCACCGACGCGTCTGGCCTTTATGCGCGCTATGGATTCGAACCGCTCGGCCCGGTGAACAAGATGATGCGATCCATCGGCCCGACATCTACACCGGCCAACAGGAGGCGCCATGATCGCCGCGCGCGCCGACATTTGCCTGCGTGCGTTCGACGTCGCCGATACCGACGCCGTGCTTGCCCTCTGGCGCGAGGCGTTTCCCGAATATGACGCCTCGGACAAACCACATCGCGAACCCCGTCGCTCGATTGCCAACAAGGTCGCCATGCACGACGGACTGTTCTTCGTCGCGACACACGAACATCGGATCGCTGGCACCGTCATGGCGGGATATGACGGGCACCGTGGCTGGGTCTACTCGCTGGCAGTGGCGCGGGCGTTGCGTCGCCAAGGGGTGGCGAGCGCGTTGCTGCGCCACGCGGAGTCGGCGCTCACCGAGCGGGGCTGCCTCAAGCTCAATCTGCAAGTGCTCACGCAATCGCACGAGGCGCTGGCGTTCTACGCCGCGCACGGCTATGCGCCCGACGATGTCGTGAGCCTCGGCAAACGGCTGCCGCCCGCGCCAACGGCAAAGGTAAATGCAAAGGCAAACGCAAAAGCAAACGCTTCGGCGTCGCTGTAACGCCGCACGATCGCCCGCCCCAACGACAAAGGGCGCCGAAGTTGCCTTCGGCGCCCCTCGATCGTCGACCGGCCAGCGTCAGACGGTCATGCGCGTTTATTCCCCGAGATACGCTGCGCGCACCTTCGGATCGTCGAGCATGTCTTTCGCGTTACCGGTCATGGTGACCAGACCACTGTCCATGACGTAGCCGCGGTGCGCCGCTTGCAGTGCCAGACGCGCATTCTGCTCCACGAGCAGAACCGTCACGCCTTCGCCGGACACCGTGCGCACGACCTCGAAGATCTTCTCGACCATGATCGGCGAGAGCCCCATCGACGGCTCGTCGAGCAACAGCAGCTTGGGCTGGCTCATGAGCGCGCGCGCCATGGCAAGCATCTGCTGCTCACCGCCCGAGAGCGTGCCGGCGAGTTGATCCTTGCGCTCCTTCAGACGCGGGAAAATGCCGAACATCTTGTCGATGTCACGGTTGATACCCGCGCTGTCGTTGCGCAGATACGCGCCCATCTGCATGTTCTCGAGAATGGTCATGCGCGTGAAGATGCCACGTCCCTCCGGCACCATCGCGAGTCCCTGCTTGAGCAGATCGAACGCCTTCACGCCACGAATCGACTTGCCCAAATACTCGATGTCGCCATCCGCCCACGGCAGCAGCCCCGTGATCGCCTTCATCGTGGTCGTCTTGCCAGCGCCGTTCGCGCCGATAAGCGTGACCAGTTCACCCGGCTGGATGTTCAGGTCGATCCCCTTGACCGCCTTGATCCCGCCGTAAGCGACTTTCAGGCCCTTGATCGTCAACATTGCGCTCATCAATGGCCTCCTGCACCGAGATACGCTTCAATCACCGCCGGATTTTTCTGCACATCCTGCGGCAAACCTTCGGCAATCACCTTGCCGTAATCGAGCACCGTCATGCGGTTGCACAAGCCCATCACCAGCTTCACGTCGTGCTCGATGAGCAGGATGGTTCGGCCGTCGCTGCGGATCTTATCGAGCAATCCGCGCAACTCGACCTTCTCGGTCGCGTTCATGCCGGCGGCCGGCTCGTCGAGCGCGAGCAGCTTCGGGTCGGTCGCCAAAGCGCGCGCGATCTCCAGACGGCGCTGATGGCCGTACGAGAGGTTCGCCGCCGTGTAGTTGGCATATTTCGCCACGCCCACGTATTCGAGCAGTTCCATCGCCCGATCACGAATGGCGCGCTCCTCGGCCTTCGCGCCCGGATAACGAACGATCGCGCCAATCACGCCCATCTTCGTTCGCACATGGCGACCGACCATCACATTCTCGACGACGGTCATGCCGCCGAACAGACGAATGTTCTGGAACGTGCGCGCAATGCCGGCCTTGGCCACCTCGTGCACGGCGGTCGGCTTGTAGGACATACCGGCAAGCTTGAATTCGCCCGAGTCCGGCGTGTAGAGGCCGGTGATCACGTTGAAGAACGTCGTCTTGCCAGCACCGTTCGGGCCGATCAGCCCGTAAATCTGCCCCGGCTTGATCTCCAGGCCCACATCGGTGAGGGCCTGCAAACCGCCGAAGCGCTTGTTCACGCCCTTGACGGACAGAAGAATTTGTTCGCTCATAGTCAGGTCATCTCCCTCAACTTACAGTGTCCGCTCTTCTGGACGCGGCGACGGCCACAGGCCGGCCGGACGGTACAGCATGATCAGGATCATGGCCAGACCGTACAGCAACTGCCGGATCACTTCGGGATCGACGATGACGGTACCAAACAGGCTCTGCTGCAATGGGCCCATGGTCGAGCGCAGGATTTCCGGGAACGCCGAGAGCAAGATGCCACCCAGGATTACGCCCGGAATGTGGCCCATGCCGCCGAGCACCACCATCGAGAGCACGATGATCGACTCCCAGAAGGTGAACGACTCGGGCGAGACGAAGCCCTGGAACGCCGAGAACATGCCGCCGGCAACACCGCCGAACGACGCGCCCATGGCAAACGCGAGCAACTTGATGTTGCGCGTGTTGATACCCATCGCCTTGGCGGCGACTTCGTCTTCACGGATGGCCACCCAGGCACGTCCAATGCGCGAGTGCTGCAAACGCACGCAGACGAACGCGATGAACAACGCCAGGAAGACGAACAGGTAGTAATACATGTACACCGAGGCGACCTGGATCCCGAAGAAGTTGTGCGCCTTCGAGAAATCGAAGCCCCCCAACGATGCGGGCTCGATGCCGGTAATCCCCTTCGGGCCGTTGGTAATGTTGACCGGCCGGTCCAGGTTGTTCATGAAGATACGGATGATCTCGCCGAAGCCCAGCGTCACGATGGCCAGATAGTCGCCGCGCAGACGCAGCGTGGGCGCACCGAGCAAAATGCCGAACGTGGCGGCGACCGCTGCCCCGATCGGTATCGTGAACCACACCGGCACGTGCAGCCCGCCCGGGAACAGATGCGCGATCCAGGCAAAGTGCGTCGTGAGGTGAGGCGAGCTGAGGAAAGCGGTCACGTACGCGCCCACGGCATAGAACGCGATGTAGCCCAGGTCGAGCAGGCCGGCAAAGCCCACCACGATGTTCAGGCCCAGCGCGAGCATGATGTAGAGCAGTGCGAAGTCCAGCACGCGCACCCAGTAGTTGCCCCCGGCGTAGCCGACGAGCACAGGCGCGAGAATAGCCGCGATGAGGAAGAACGCGAGGCCGCGATAGGCCTTGCGAGTGGCCGCCGCCGCAGAGATCTGCGTGGCCTCGCCGGAAGAAGTTTGCACGGGTTGATTCATGATGTCGTTTCTCCCCGCTTATGCACGATCTGCCACGCGCTCGCCGAGCAAACCACTCGGTCGGAACACGAGCACCGCAATCAGAACGATGAAAGCGAACACGTCCTGATAGTTACTGCCGAACACACCGCCGGTCAGATCGCCAACGTACCCGGCGCCCAGCGCTTCGATAAGGCCGAGCAGCACGCCGCCCACCATCGCGCCTTGCAGGTTGCCGATACCGCCCAGCACCGCCGCCGTGAACGCTTTCATACCGGGAATGAAGCCCATGTAGAAGTGCACGTTGCCGTAGTTCGACGCCATCATCACGCCCGCGAGCGCGGCAAGTGCGCCGCCCAGGGCGAACGTGGCCGAGATCACGAAGTTGGGATTCACGCCCATGAGACCGGCGACGTTGCGGTTCTCCGCCGTCGCCCGCATGGCGCGGCCCAGCCGCGTGCGGTTCACAAGCTGCGTGAGCCCGAACATCACAAGGAAGGCAACGACCACGATCACAACACCGGTGCCGTTGGTCACCGCGCCGATTTGGTCGCCGTGTTGCGGAATCACGGTCATGGCGTCGGTCGGCAGCAGTTGCGGGAACGAGAGCGGGTTACGCGACCAGATCAGCATCGCAATGGTCTGCAACAGCAGCGACACGCCGATGGCCGTGATCAGCGGCGCCAGACGCGGCGCGTTGCGCAACGGCCGGTAGGCCACACGCTCGATCACGAAGTTGGTCAGGGCGCACACGGGCATACACACGAGCGTGGCAATGGCCAACATGAGCGCCGGGTTCATGTTCGGCGCGATCTTCAACAGCAGGTTGATGGTGGACAGCGCGACCATCGCGCCGATCATCATCACATCGGCGTGGGCAAAGTTGATGATGCCCAGAATGCCGTAAACCATCGTATAGCCCAGTGCAATGATCGCGTAGACGCAGCCAAGCACGAGGCCGTTCAAGATTTGTTGGATAAAGATATCCATGAAACTAACTCCTTGTCCCGAAAACGGGGGCTCTCGACACGCTTACCCGATAGGGCGCGCGAGGGGGTCGAGAGAACTGCGGGTAGTGAGGCGTAATCCTGTGTCAGGAGAGACGCCGTGCCCGTCATGCAGGCACGGCGTCGTTCCGCAGATGTAGGAACGGCACCGAGTGGGTAGGCAACGGTGCCGTTTCATGGCGCGAGCGCCTGGGTGTTACATCTTCACCACGTCAAGCACGCTCTTCTTCTTATCCTTGTAGTCGTAGAGCGTGATCACCGGTTCCTTCATGTCGCCCTTGCTGTCGAAAGCAATGTGACCGATGACGCCGTTGTAGTCGGTCGCCGGCATGGCTGCCAGGATCTTTGCCGGATCGGTCGAGTTGGCACGCTTCATCGCATCGATGATCACGTTGACGGCGTCATACGTGAACGGGGCGTAGATCTGGATCGGTTGATTGAAACGGGCTTCGTAACGCTTCGAGAAGTCCGCACCGCCGGCCATCTTCGACAGCGCCATGCCCGCTTCCGAGCAAACGATGTTGTCGATCGCGTCGCCAGCCAGTTCGGCCACCTTGTCGGTACACACGCCGTCGCCGGCCAGCACCTTCGCACCGATGCCCAGTTCCTTCGACTGCTTGGCGAACGGGCCGCCGGTGGCATCCATACCGCCGTACATGATGATGTCCGGACGCTCACCCTTGATCTTGGTCAGAATCGCGCGGAAGTCCGTGGCCTTGTCGTTGGTCGCGTCGTGCGAGAGCACCTTCAGGCCGTTGGCCTTGGCGGTCTTCTCGAACTCGTCGGCCAAGCCCTTGCCGTAGGCCGTCGCGTCGTCGACGATGGCCACCGACTTGGCACCCAACGCCTTGGTCGCGTAGTTGGCCAGCGCCGGACCCTGCTGGGCGTCGGTTGCAACCACGCGATAGGCCGTCTTGAAGCCCTGCTGGGTGTAGGCCGGGTTGGTTGCCGACGGGGAGATCTGCACAATGCCGGCATCGCTATAGATCTTCGACGCCGGAATCGTCGTGCCCGAATTCAAGTGACCCACCACGGCGACGACCTTCTCGTCGACGAGCTTCTGGGCAACCTGCGTTGCGGTCTTCGGATCGGCTGCGTCATCTTCAGCCATCAGTTCGAGCTTGATCGGCTTGCCATCGATCGTCAGGCCCGCCTTGTTGGCTTCTTCGATAGCGAGGCGTGCACCATTCTCGTTATCTTTGCCCAAGTGAGCAATTTGGCCCGTCAGCGGCGCAACGTGACCAATTTTGACTACAACCGCATCGCCGCCCCCGTTGGCGGCAGTCGTCGCGGCGGGTGCAGAAGCGGCACCCGAATCGGCCTGCTTTTCTTCCTTCTGACCGCATGCCGCCAACAGCGTCACTGCGGCGACGACGGGCAGTACCTTCGCGAACTTGAGTTGCATGTGATTTTCTCCAGATTGTCGGCGAATGAATAACGCCAATAACGCCAATTCGACGTTTCGTATGCGAAACGCGCGCATTGTAACTCCATTCTTTGCGGCTGCGATGCTCGCCGCCACAGGGTTTTCCATAATGGAGGCCTAAGGTTTTATACCGACTTGTGCAACCCTATTTTTTCAAAAGCGCAACCCCGGATTGATAAAGGTTTCACACACGCGTGCTTTCCGGCCCGGGCGACTTCATGGTGCATCGAGTGCACCATTCATGGGCTCGGCCACTACAGCAGTTAGATAAGCAATTTATGTGCCCATTAAGTTTTGAACATTTCGTCTAATTAAGGAAACGTATAAATCGCTTATTTCCGGAAAACCGAACGTCATTCACCCCATCAATTCTTTATTTGCTGAATTACAAACCGGAATTTGTTTTATCTGATGAGACATCAAAACCCGTGAAATTTGTGATGCGGTTTTTTTGCAAAAGAAGGCGCAAAAACGCGAAAACACCGCACAGCAAATCGCTGGCGTAACGGTTGTTCGATCAGCGGTGGGGCGCTTGCCTCAGAAGGGCTGGCGAGCACCGTCGCGAAGCGCCGGTGCGAGGAGAGGAGACGGGGGAAGAAAAAAACCGGGCCCACGCGATGTGGCACCCGGTTTGCCGGCCCTGCGACGTGGTTGCCGCTGGCCGGTCAGTCTGATCGTAGGGTCGAGCGGGTCGAGCTAGTCGATGATTGCGCTCAGTCGCGCGTCACCTGCGCCAGGCCCTTGGGCAGCGGAAATGCGATGTTCTCTTCCACGCCGTCGAGCACCTTCACCTGGTTGACGCCCAGTTCGCGCAGGCGCGAGACGATCGACTGCGCCAGCACTTCCGGTGCCGACGCGCCTGCCGTCACCCCGATCCGACGCTTGCCGTCGAACCACTCCGGCTTGAGCTGATCCGGCGAATCGATCATGTAGGCAGGTACGCCCATTTTCTCGGCGACTTCGCGCAGGCGATTCGAATTGGAACTGTTCGGGCTGCCGACGACGACCACGACATCGCACTGCGGCGCCATGAACTTCACGGCATCCTGACGATTCTGCGTGGCGTAACAGATATCCTGCTTCTTCGGCTCCGTAATCGATGGAAACCGTTTCTTGAGCGCATTGATCACCTCGGCGGCGTCGTCGACGGACAGCGTCGTCTGCGTCACATAGGCAAGCTTGCTCTCGTCCGCGACCTGCAACGCCAATACGTCTTCGATCGTCTCGACGAGGAACATGCCCTCGCCAGACTGCCCCATCGTGCCCTCCACTTCGGGGTGGCCCTTGTGACCGATCATGATGATCTCGAGACCTTGGCCGCGCATCTTCGCGACTTCGACGTGAACCTTCGTGACGAGCGGACAAGTCGCATCGAAAACGCTCAGGCCGCGCGCTTCCGCCTCGGCCCGCACGGCCTGCGACACGCCATGGGCGCTAAAGATCAGCGTGTTGCCCGGCGGCACGTCCGTCAGCGCCTCGACGAAAATCGCGCCCTTCTTGCGCAGGTTCTCGACAACATACGCGTTGTGCACGATCTCATGACGCACATAAATCGGCGCGCCGTACATCGTGAGCGCACGCTCGACAATTTCAATGGCACGGTCAACGCCTGCGCAAAAGCCGCGCGGCTGAGCCAGCAGGATTTCCGCATCCGACAGCGTCGGAGCTACGACTTGGGTAGCGCTCATTTCAGTTCCTACAGAATGCCGATAATCTGAACTTCGAACACAATCGGCTGGCCGGCCAGTGGGTGGTTGAAGTCGAACAATGCCCAGCCGTCGCCCAATTCACGCAGGATGCCCGCGTAACGGCCGCCGCTCGGCGCGTTGAACTCGACCAGATCGCCAACGCTATAGGCTTCGCCAAAATTACTGTTTTCCTGCAACGTCTTCATCGAAACGCGTTGCAGCAGCTCCGGATTGCGCGGGCCGAACGCCTGCTCAGGCGCCAGTTCGATCCGGCGCCGCTCCCCCACCGTCATGCCACGCAGCGCCTGCTCCAGCGTCGGCGCCAACTGGCCGCCGCCGAGCTGCAGCGTCGCCGGCGTGCCTTCGAACGTGTTGACAATGTCCGCACCGTCGGGCGCGGCAATCCGGTAGTGGAGCGTCAGATAGGAATCGTCTTGAACCACGGGGGTTGCGACAGAACTCATGGGGGTCTCACAGCAAGGTCAAGCTATTATTGTAAATGACGACGCGCTGCGCGTCCGGCTCCCCACCCATGCCGCCCCGATTTTTCCCCTGGGCGGCCGAGTTTCCTCGTCGTGACATCCGCGATCATGCGCGCGAGCGTGTCCGCTTCTGGAGTCGTCATGTCCATCGCCCAATGGCCGCTGGCCGAACGCCCGCGTGAAAAAATGCTGGCCCGCGGCGCCAACGCGCTGTCCGACGCCGAATTGCTCGCGATCCTGCTACGTACGGGCTCGCACGGGCGCAACGCCGTGGATCTCGGCCGCGACTTGCTGGCGCGAAGCGGATCGCTCACGCGGCTGCTCGCCACACCCTTCGAGACGTTGCGGCAAATCCCCGGGCTGGGTCAGGCCAAATTCATCCAGTTTCAGGCCGCCCTCGAGGTGGCGCGCCGCATGCTGGGAGAAGACATGCAGTCCGGCAATCTGCTCGACGCCCCCGCCCGCGTGCACGACTATTTGCGCCTCACGTTGCAGGATCGGTCGCGCGAGCGCTTCGCCTGCCTCTTCCTCGACGCCGCGCACCGGCTCATCAGCACCCGGGTAATGTTCGAGGGAACGCTCACCCAGACGTGCGCCTATCCGCGCGAGATTGCGCGCGCCGCGCTGGAGGTTCACGCGGCGGCCGTCATCGTCGCGCACAATCATCCGTCAGGCGTTCCCACCCCGAGCCCCGCCGACCTGGCGCTGACCCGCCAATTGGGAGATGCGCTGGCACTGCTCGAGATCCGTCTTCTCGACCACTTCATCGTGGCCGGCGAGCGTGTCTACTCGCTCGCCGAGAACGGCGGGCTGTGACACCGTACAACATTTGCACAGAATTTCGGCACTCGGGTCGCGTTCGCGCGATGCTTGCGCTATAATCCGTCCCTTCCCCGAATCTCCGACAGACGTTTCCCGCCAGGGACTCGCATCCTACATCGCGAAAGCGATTGATTTGTCTGGGATTTTTGTGGTATCATCGCGGTCTGTCTTTTCGACTCACCTTTTTTTACACAGAATTCTGGGTTAGGAGTGCTTCATGGCACGCGTATGTCAAGTGACCGGGAAAGCGCCGATGGTCGGCAACAACGTTTCCCACGCCAACAACAAAACCAAGCGTCGTTTTCTCCCGAACTTGCAAAATCGCCGGTTCTGGGTTGAGAGCGAGAACCGCTTTGTGCGCCTGCGCATTTCGAAGGCCGGCCTGCGCCTGATCGATAAGAACGGTATCGACTCCGTTCTGGCAGACCTGCGTTCGCGCAACGCCGTCTAAGTTTAGGAGATCATCATGGCAAAAGGCGCCCGCGATAAGATCAAGCTGGAATCGACCGCTGGCACGGGTCATTTCTACACGACCACCAAGAACAAGCGTACCCATCCGGAAAAGATGGAAATCAGCAAGTTCGATCCGGTGGCTCGTAAGCATGTGGCCTACAAGGAAACCAAGATCAAATAAGATCAACAGGTTTTCTCGCAGCAGTTCACTGCCGCGTTCGATACCCCGCCTCTGGCGGGGTTTTTCGTTTGGGCGTCCCGAAATTCGCAAGACTACGCGATGCGTAGTCACGCGAGGAACAATTTCTCCGATTTGCGCATAGGGTCATATGTCACGCGCGTATTGACTCGTTATACTGGCTCATTTCCCATAACGAGAATCGGACCATCGTCGTGGTGCCGACTCCAGAGACCGCGCGTATCATGAATTTCGATGTCGTCATCGTGGGCAGTGGGCTCGCCGGCCAGTCCGTCGCCCTGCACCTGGCCAAGACCTGCCGTGTGGCGATGGTCGCCAAACGCCCAATGCCCGAAGGCGCGAGCGACTGGGCGCAAGGCGGCATCGCCGCCGTACTCGACTCGACCGACAGCGTCGACGAGCATGTCGCGGACACCCTCATTGCTGGCGCCGACCTGTGCGACGAGGCCGCCACCCGGTTCATCGTCGAACACAGCCGCGAAGCCATCGAGTGGCTCATCGCGCAGGGCGTGCCCTTCACCCGCGACGAAGCCGCCGAACTAGGCTTCCATCTGACGCGCGAAGGTGGCCATAGCCATCGCCGCATCATTCATGCGGCCGACGCCACCGGACATGCGGTGATCGCCACGCTGAGCGAACGTGTCCGCCAGCACCCGAACATCACCGTATTCGAGCATCATTTCGCGGTCGATCTGATCACATCCGATCGTGTCGAGGCAGCGCCAACCGCGGGACGCCATTGCCAAGGCCTGTATGTTCAAGACCTCCACACCGGCGAGGTTCATGCCATGACGGCACGCCACACGGTGCTGGCCACCGGCGGCGCGGGCAAGGTCTATCTCTACACGACGAATCCCGACACCGCGACCGGGGACGGCATCGCGATGGCCTGGCGCGCCGGTTGCCGCATCGCGAACATGGAGTTCATCCAGTTTCACCCGACGTGTCTTTATCACCCGTACGCCAAGTCGTTCCTGATCACGGAAGCCGTGCGTGGAGAAGGCGGGCGTCTGGTCTTGCCCGACGGCACCCGCTTCATGCCGCAACATGACCCGCGCGCCGAATTGGCGCCGCGCGACATCGTCGCCCGCGCCATCGACTTCGAGATGAAGAAGCACGGCCTGGACTGCGTGTATCTCGACATCAGCCATCAAAGCCCCGAATTCCTGAGCGAGCACTTCCCTACCATTCTTGCGCGCTGCGCCGAACTCGGCATCGACATCACGAAGCAACCGATTCCGGTCGTGCCGGCCGCACACTATACGTGCGGCGGCATCGTCACCGACATGCGCGGGCGCACCGATCTGCCCGGACTTCATGCCGTCGGCGAAGCGACTTACACCGGCCTGCACGGCGCCAACCGTCTCGCCAGCAACTCATTGCTGGAGTGCCTGGTGCTCGGTAAGGCCACCGCAGAAGACATTCAACGCGGTGACGCCACGCACCCTGCGGCAGCCAACGTGCCGGCATGGGATGAAAGCCGCGTCTCGGATGCGGACGAGGAAGTCGTCGTAGCGCACAACTGGGACGAACTGCGTCGCATGATGTGGAACTACGTCGGCATTGTCCGCACGACCAAGCGGCTCGAGCGGGCGCAGCACCGCATCGCGCTGCTGCGCGAGGAAATAGCTGAGTACTATGCGAATTTCCGTGTGAGCCGCGATCTGCTCGAGTTACGGAATCTGGTCGATGTCGCGTCGCTGATCGTCGATAGTGCGCTTTCGCGCCACGAGAGTCGCGGCCTGCATTTCTCACGAGACTTCCCGGACACGCTGCCGAAGGCTCTGCCGACGGTACTGTCGCCCGTGTTACCGCGTCGCGCTCGCTGATCCGGACCAAGGACGTAAAAAGGGCCGCAGGTGATTACCGTGCGGCCCTGGAAAGTCTGCGCCAGGAATCAACGACGATTACCCGACCGTCTCGATAATACGCATCGAGAAATCAGCGGCGCGAACGTCCTTGGTGAGCCCACCGACGGAAATCCGATCGACGCCCGTTTCCGCGATGGCACGCAGCGTCTCGAGATTGATCCCGCCCGAGGCCTCCAGCACGGCGCGGCCGTCGGTCACTCGCGAAGCTTCGCGCATCATTTCCAACGTGAAGTTATCGAGCAGGATCGACGTTGCGCCACATTCCAGCGCCGTTTCGAGCTCCTCGAGCGACTCCACCTCGATCTGCACGGGCGCGCCGTCGGCCAGTCGGTCGGCGTTCGCCAACACCTGACGAATGCCGCCCGCCGCTGCGATGTGATTTTCCTTGATGAGGATGCCATCGTAGAGCGCGAGGCGTTGATTCGCGCCGCCGCCCACGCGCACGGCAAACTTCTGCGCGAGCCGCAGGCCCGGCAACGTCTTGCGCGTATCGAGCACGCGCGCCTTCGTGCCCTCGACGATATCGGCATACCGACGTACGGCCGTAGCCACGCCGGAAAGCAATTGGAGGAAGTTCATCGATGTGCGCTCCCCCGTGAGCAGCGCACGCGCC
Source organism: Pandoraea sp. (assembly GCF_041919235.1). NCBI lineage: Bacteria > Pseudomonadati > Pseudomonadota > Betaproteobacteria > Burkholderiales > Burkholderiaceae > Pandoraea > Pandoraea sp. Next base: position 143,425 of record NZ_JAYRUC010000010.1, on the reverse strand, counting down.
GGCCCGTGGATCTCGCACACCGGCGAGTCGGGCGTCATGCGCTCGCCTTCACGGTAGTGCCACTGAACACGCACCGAGGCGTCTACGCCCTGCATGCAACGCTCGAACCAGCGCACACCACACAGCACCGCCGACTCACGCACGATGATGCGCGCGTGCGCCATTTCCTCGGACGGCACGAGCAGGCCGGTCAGATCGCCGGCACCAATGTCTTCCGCGAGCGCGTCGCGCACATTGCGCGCGAGGGCCGCGTCGAGCGCCTCGCCGAAAGCAGCGAAGTCGGGAGAGAGTGCCTCATCGGTACTCAACATTTTCGATTGCGTCATTTTCATGCGGGGCCGACACCGGCAAAGAGTGCGCCATCGCGCGCGAGATCGCCACTGGGGCGCACGTTCTGCTTGCGCGCCTCGGCAAACTTCAACATACGGTCGATACAGGTATGGGCGCGACGGCCAATCTCCGGATCGACGTGGATTTCATTGCTTCCCGACGCGAGCACGTCGGCCAGATTCTGAAGACTGTTCATGGCCATCCACGGGCAGTGCGCGCAGCTCTTGCAGGTGGCGCTGTTACCGGCCGTCGGCGCTTCGATGAAGCGCTTGCCCGGCGCCGCCGCGCGCATCTTGTGCAGAATGCCGTTGTCGGTCGCCACGATGAATTCGGTGGCGTCCATCGTCTGCGCGGCCGTGATCATTTGCGATGTCGAACCGACGACATCGGCCTGCTCGACCACGGAGGCGGGTGACTCCGGATGCACCAGCACCTTGGCGTTCGGGAACTCGCGACGCAGCAATTCGAGTTCGGTGCCCTTGAACTCGTCGTGCACAAGGCAAGCCCCCTGCCACAGCAACATGTCAGCGCCGGTCTGCTTCTGAACGTAGCTGCCCAGATGACGATCCGGCGCCCAGAGAATCTTTTTCCCCTGCGCGTGCAGATGCGCCACGATCTCCAGCCCTATGGAGGACGTCACCATCCAATCGGCCCGCGCCTTCACAGCCGCGCTCGTATTCGCATAGACGACGACCGTGCGGTCGGGGTGCGCATCGCAGAACGCGGCGAACTCGTCGGCCGGGCAGCCCAGGTCGAGTGAGCAGGTCGCGTCGAGGTCTGGCATCAAAATGCGCTTTTCGGGACTGAGAATCTTCGACGTCTCGCCCATGAAACGCACACCGGCCACCACCAACGTCTTGGCCGAATGGTCGCGGCCGAAGCGCGCCATTTCGAGCGAATCGGCCACACAGCCGCCGGTCTCCTCGGCGAGATCCTGCAAGTCGGCATCGACGTAGTAATGGGCCACCAGCACAGCGTCCTGCTCCACGAGCAGGCGCTTGATTCGGGCCTTGAGCGCTGCGCGCACCTCCTGCGACGGCGCATCCGGGACACGCGCCCAGGCATGGGCGACGCACGTGGCGCCGCTCGGTGCGGGGCGCTCGAATTCTACGGATTTGATTGAGGCGTTCATTTTCACGTGGCCCGTGGGGGGACCGGGAATGACAAAACCCCGCCTTGGCGGGGTTTTGATTATGCGTCAAAAACGGATTTCTGGCTCAGCCCGTTCACGCGTAGCGACGAAGACGCGTGGCGAATTCCTGCAGCGCGTGAATGCCGCTCTGCTCCGCGCGATGACACCAGTTTTGCAACTGGCTCAGAAGCTGTTCACGCGACGCGTTAGAACGCTCCCAGATACCGGCCAGCTCACTGCGCAATTCGTAGAACGTCTTCACGGCATTGCTATGCGCGAAGATCTCGCCCAATTGCTGCTTTTGCGGCTCTTGCAGCGAGGCCTCGTCGTGGTGCAGCCATTTGCCTGCGCCGCGCAACAACTGATACTCGCCATGCTGACGCTTTTCCTTGAAGCGCGCCAGTTCTTCGCCGTAGGCGCGCTTGAACGTCTTGGCGTAACGCGCCATCACTTCGTAGCGGTTCGAGAGTACGGCCTGCAGCGTGTCGTCGTCGCACGCGGCCTTGTTCTTCGCGAGCTTCGGCGTCGGCGCAATCTTCTTCACCTTGGCCAGCCCGACAGCCGACAGCAGACGGATATACAACCAGCCAATGTCGAACTCGTACCACTTGTTCGAGAGCTTGGCCGACGTCGCGTACGTGTGGTGATTGTTGTGCAACTCCTCACCGCCGATGATGATGCCCCACGGCAACAGGTTCGTGGACGCGTCCGCGCAGTTGAAGTTGCGATAACCCCAATAATGGCCCAGACCGTTGACCACACCCGCGGCCCAGAACGGAATCCACACCATCTGCACGGCCCACACGGTCAGACCGATCGCGCCGAACAGCGCGATATCGATGATCATCATGAAGCTCACGCCCAGAATCGGATAACGCTTGTAGACGTGGTTCTCGATCCAGTCATTCGGCGTGCCATGGCTGAACTTGCGCATCGTTTCTTCGTTCTTCGCTTCGGCGCGATAGAGTTCGGCACCTTCGGCCAGCACTTTCCACAGACCGCGCGTTTGCGGGCTGTGCGGGTCTTCCGGCGTCTCGCACTTGGCGTGGTGCTTGCGGTGAATGGCAGCCCACTCGCTGGTGACCATCCCGGTGGTCATCCACAGCCAGAAACGGAAGAAATGGGCGACGATCGGATGCACGTCGAGGGCGCGGTGCGCCTGGCAACGGTGCAAATAGATGGTCACGCCAGCGATCGTCACATGCGTGACGATCAGCGCAAACAATGTGATCTCCCAGCCGCTCCAGTCGAGCAGGCCGGTCGAGATAAATCCAAGGAGACTGTCCAGCAAAATATCACTCCAAACTAATCAATACGGTAGCAATCACGGCAACGCTGCCGTGTCTTGTCCTGTCGGGCCAATGCGGCATCGATGGCCGCCGCGTCACGTCTCGTTCTTGCGCCCGCTTGACGCTTGGATTCGCTGGAGTCCGGCAAGTTGCTCAGTGCCAGGGCGAGATGGGCGGTAAACGTGCCTGTGAACGTCTTGTTGTTATGGTTTGCGGGACATTTTACCTGACGGACCGTTGCCCGTGTGTAACCGCCCCGCCACGCTTTTTGTCGCAGGTCAACCCGCTACCCTGAGCAAAACCGTCTATGCGCCCTTCTTCGTGCTGTCATCGGCCTGTGCTGACGCCCGTTGGAGCGACGCAGCCGTCGAATCCGGACGATGCACATCGCCAGCGGCAAAACCGTCAGCCCAATCATTAAGAATGCGTATTTCGCGCTGCGCATACGGAATTTCAATACCATGCTCGCGAAAAGTGCGCCAAATTCGCAAATTTATCTCGGACCTGATCGCGCCGCTGCCTTGGGCAGGATCCTGCACCCAGAAGCCCATTTCGAGATCCATCCCATCGGCACCGAAGTTCAGCAAGAGCGCCGTGGGCGCCGGATCGGTGAGCACCCGTGGAATATCCTCTGCCGCTTTGAGCATCAACGACATCGCCAGCTCCACGTCGGCGCTATAGGCCACTTGCACACTCACCTTGACGCGTCCGCGGGTCTCGGTGAACGAATGGTTCTGCACAACATTGGTGACCAGTTGTTCGTTCGGCACCAATGCTTCGACGCCGTCCAGCCCGCGTACGACCGTATAGCGCGTATTAATTTGCGATACGGTACCGTGATACGGACTGACCGTGATCAGGTCGCCGATGCGCACCGATCGGTCGAGCAAAATGATGAAGCCCGACACGAGGTTCGACGCGATCTTCTGCAAACCGAAGCCCAGTCCCACGCCAAGCGCGCCGCCGAACACGCCAAGCACCGTGATGTCGATGCCCACGAACGACAGCGTCGCGAGCACGGCGATCAGCGTCAACACGCCCTTGACCACCCGCGAGAGCACGACTTTCAAGTTGCCGTCGAGCGTGGTTGTGCGCATGATCCGGTCTTCGATCAGCGACCCCACCCACATCGCCAGCAC
>NZ_JAYRUC010000010.1:0-139525 GCF_041919235.1 Pandoraea sp. | reverse complement strand
AGCACCAGCGTCACCCCGATCCAGAGCAGACCGGAGACGATCGAAAGCAAGGTCAGATGACTCGATCCCACCGCAAAGCGTACGCTGCCCAGCCAATTGAGGATGTCGTCGTGCACGCCCAGCACGTAGGCCAGCATCGCCAGCCAGGCAAGCGTCGTAAAGATACGCTCGAAGACCTTCAGCAGCCCGTAGGCATGCGGCGACGAGGCAAACAACCGGCGCACGAAGTAGAACGCAAGGTAGATGAGCGCGGTGCCGAACAACGGCACCTCGGCCAGCCGCAGCAGCGAGACGCGCATGTAGTCCTGAAGCACCACACGCGTGAGCGCCACACACATCCAGCCGAACATTGGAAAAAACGAGCGGCGCAGACTCGACGACCCCGCCCTGCGCGAGGGCGCGACGCGCTCGAAATGGCGCTCGAGCCGCCCGATCATCCAGTGCCGCAGTACGAAGGCGACGACCAGCGCTCCCGCCAGCGCCCCGATCTGCCAAATGATCTGCGCGTCGCCGAAGTCGTGGACGACGTCTCGCACCAACCTCGCGAAAGCCGGGCTTTCCTGCATCGCTATCTCTCGTTCTGTAGTTGGCTAATGCCGGAAATCGACCTCAGGCCGGACGACGCTCGAACACAGCGGCAAAAAAGCCGTCGGTCGCGTTGCGGTTCGGCAGGAGTTCGAGATACTTGCCCGTGTCGAGTCCGATTTTCTGCGATGCAAGCAACTCGTTCGCCGACAACAGCACGAAATCGGGGTGAGCGCTCGCAAACGCCTCGGCAATGGCGCCGTTCTCTTCGGTCAACAGGCTGCACGTGGCGTAGACGAGCCGCCCGCCAGGCTTGACCAGCCGCGCCGCGCTCGCGAGGATCGACGCCTGCTTCTGCGTGAGCTCCTCGACCGATTGCGGCGACTGACGCCATTTCAGGTCCGGGTTGCGGCGCAGTGTGCCGAGCCCGCTGCATGGGGCGTCGACCAGCACTCGGTCGATCTTGCCCGCCAGGCGCTTGATCTTGCTGTCGTTCTCGCTGTCGATCATCACCGGATAGACGTTCGACAAACCGCTGCGAGCCAGGCGCGGCTTGAGCTTCGCCAAGCGTTTATCCGAGATGTCGAACGCGTAGAGTCGCCCGGTGGAGCGCATCTGCGCGCCGATGGCGAGCGTCTTGCCACCGGCCCCGGCGCAGAAGTCGACGATCATCTCCCCGCGACGCGGCGCGACGAGTTGGCACAACAGTTGGCTGCCTTCGTCCTGCACTTCGATCGCGCCCGAGACGAACAACGGGTGCTTCTGCAACGCGGGCTTGCCCGCCAGCCGGATGCCGTTGGGGGCAAAGGGCGTCGGCTCGGCCGAAAAGCCGTCGGCACGCAGTTGCGCAAGCACATCGTCCCGGTTCGCTTTGACCACGTTCACGCGGCAATCGAGCGGCGCGGGCTGGTTGAGGGCTGCAGCGAGCGCTTCGAGTTCGGTCGCGCCGAAGCGCTTCGCCAGTCGCTCGTACAGCCACGCGGGTAAATTGGTGCGCACGCGGGCGGAGAGACTCGCCGGATCGATCTGTCCAACATGTTCGAGCCAGGCGATCTCGTCGGGTGTCGCAACCAGCTCAACCGAGGTGATGCCGCGTGTGAACGCAAGGCCCAGCAATGCCAGACGGCGCTCCAGCGGCCCGTTGCCGCTCTCGGCATGCTGGCCGAATTCAAGCTTGCGGCGCAGAATCGCGAACACTGTCTCGGCAAGCACGCCGCGCTCGCGATGGCCCAGCTTGTCATTGGCGCGGAAGTAGGTACTCACCAGCGTGTCGGCCGGCCCGGTGAACTTGAGCACGCTGCCGAGCAGCAATTGCGTATGTTCGAAGAGTGCCGGCGACAGGCGGTCGCCGCGCATGCGTGCGCTCGCGCTCACCGGGGTGTCCTGACGGCGATCGCCCTGACGGCCGCCTCGTCCCGCCTTGTTCGAATGGGACGACCGGGAATCGAACGACTTGCCACCGGTACGGCCACCGGTGCGGCCATCGGTGGATTGTGCGCCATTGCGGCGCTGGGTCGGGCGTGTGCTCATGCGTCTTCACCAAAGAACCATTGCGAAGCGGGCGTGCCGTCGGCATCGGGCGTGACCGTCACGCGGCCATCGGCCACGACCAGACGGTCTTCCACGAACCAGCGCACGGCGCGCGGATAAATGACGTGTTCCACCGGCAGAATGCGCTCGGCCAGTGTCTGGGGCGTATCGCCCGCCCGCACCGGCACGACGGCCTGCAACACGTATGGTCCGTGATCGAGTTCGGCCGTCACGAAATGCACCGTGACGCCGACGACCTTGCAGCCGGCGTCCAGCGCACGGGCGTGCGTTTGCAAACCGGGGAAAGCCGGCAAAAGCGACGGGTGGATGTTGATCAGGCGGCCAGCATAACGCTCGGTGAATTCCGGCGTCAGAATACGCATGAATCCGGCGAGCACGATCAGATCGGGATGATGGCGATCGATCTCGGCGGCGAGCTCGGCGTCGAACACCTCGCGAGACTTGCCCACACTGGGCACCACGGCCGTGGCGATGCCGTTTTCCTGGGCGAATGCCAGGCCTTCGGCGTCGGCGCGATTGGCAATGATGGCGGCCACCCGGGCCGGCCAGCCTTCGGTGGAACAGGCACGGACGATGGCCTGCATGTTGCTGCCTCGTCCGGAAATCAGGATGACAATGTTCTTCATCGCGGGATTTTATCATTGGTGCGACGCACCAGACACCCTGTATTGGGTCCGTCATGCGCCGCGATGGCCCCGAAGCGTTTATAATTCAACGTTCTGCGGCGCCGCAATGTCGGATCGGCCGTCCTGCGCCATCCGGGCCTCGTCCCGTTGCTGCAGGCCGCCGGGCTCTCGCGGCTGCGCCGTGCGGTTCATCCACCAACGCTCACTCAACGTCCTGTACTGACGCTTCCTTTATCGTGCGAGTCTTCCGGGGTCTACCCAACGCGCAAAGCAAAGCGCCCTGCGTGCTCACGATCGGCAATTTCGACGGCGTGCACCTGGGCCATCAGGCGCTGCTCGCGCGTGTGCGCGCCGCGGCGGCCGCGCGCGGCCTGCCGGTGTGCGTCATGACGTTCGAGCCGCACCCCCGCGAGTACTTCATGCCGGACCGGGCGCCGGCACGCATTTCCAATCTGCGCGACAAGTTCGAGGCGTTGCGCTCGCACGGGGTCGACCGGCTGGTGGTGGAACACTTCAATGCCCATTTCGCCGGCCAATCGCCCGAAGACTTCGTGCGCAACATCATCGTCGACGGTTTGCACACCCGCTGGCTGCTCGTGGGCGACGACTTCCGCTTCGGCGCGAAACGCGCGGGCGACATCGAGTATCTGCGCGAGGCCGGCCGCCGCTTCGACTTCGTGGTCGAACAAATGCCGACCATTGCGCACGACGGCGCCCGCATTTCCAGCTCGGAAGTGCGTGCGGCGCTCGCCGACGGCAACTTCGAGCGCGCGCATGCGCTGCTCGGCCGTCCGTACGCCATCACCGGCCACGTCGTGCATGGCATGAAGCTCGGCCGCAAGCTGGGCTTCCCAACGCTCAATCTGCGCATCGCTCACAAGCACCCTGCCCTGACGGGTATTTTCGTCGTGCAGGTGCACGGTCTGCTGGACAAACCGGTGCCGGCCGTGGCCAGTCTGGGCTTGCGCCCGACGGTGGACGACTCTGGCCGCGTGCTGCTCGAAGTGCATCTGCTCGACTTTGCAGGCGACTGCTACGGCAAGCTGGTGCGCGTGGAATTTTTGCAGAAGCTGCGCGACGAAGCCAAATTCGACGGGCTGGCGGAACTTGAAGCGGCCATCGCACAGGACACCCGCGAGGCACGTGCCTACTTCGCGCATGCGCTCGATGCCAACGGCCCGAGTGCACGACGCGACTTCGCCACCTCGGCCACCGACCGAATTAGTTGATCTTCGCCCGCGTGCGGCGGCGCCCTGCGCCTCGCGCGCGGCCCGCCGCCGCCACTGGCACCAGCCCGGGCGTTGCATCGCCCGGCCCGCAAGGGCTGTCTGCAACGCCACCGGCGCGAGCGCCCCACACCCGACATTCCAAATTCGTAGCGAAGCCCCATGAGCGAAAAGAAAGCCCCGAGCAAATACCCCGTCAATCTTCTGGATACGCCGTTCCCGATGCGCGGCGACCTGCCCAAGCGCGAGCCGCAGTGGGTCAAGCAATGGCAGGAAAAGCGGATCTACGACAAGATCCGCCGCGCCAGCAAAGGCCGTCCGAAGTTCATCCTGCACGACGGCCCGCCGTACGCGAACGGTGACATCCACATCGGCCACGCGGTCAACAAGATCCTCAAGGACATGATCGTCAAGGCGCGCAACCTCGCCGGCTTCGACGCCGCCTACGTGCCGGGGTGGGACTGCCACGGCATGCCCATCGAGATCCAGATCGAAAAGCAGTTCGGCAAGCACCTGCCGGTGCGCGAAGTGCAGGAGAAGGCGCGCGCCTACGCCAGCGTGCAGATCGAGCGCCAGAAGGCAGACTTCGAGCGTCTGGGTGTGCTAGGCGATTGGGACAATCCGTACAAGACCATGAACTTCTCGAACGAGGCGAACGAGCTTCGGGCGCTCTCGAAGATCATGGAGAACGGTTATGTGTACCGGGGCCTGAAACCGGTGAACTGGTGCTTCGACTGCGGCTCGGCACTCGCCGAAGCGGAAGTCGAGTACAAGGACAAGACCGATCTGGCCATCGACGTCGGTTTTGCCTTCGCCGAACCCGAGAAGGTCGCGAAGGCGTTCGGCCTGCCGAAGCTGCCGCGCAACGACGGTTATATCGTTATCTGGACGACCACGCCGTGGACGATTCCGTCGAACCAGGCGCTCAACGTTCACCCGGAAGTCGAATACGCGCTGGTCTCGACCGAGCGCGGTCTGCTCATTCTCGCCACCGAGCGCGTCGACGAGTGCCTGAAGACGTACGGCCTGCACGGCGAGATCATCGCCCGCACGAAAGGCGAAGCGCTCTCGCTGATCCGCTTCCGTCACCCGCTGTCGACGGCCGATGCCGGTTACGACCGCACCTCGCCGGTGTACCTGGGCGACTATGTGACGACCGACACGGGAACGGGCATCGTCCACTCGGCGCCCGCCTACGGCGTGGAGGATTTCACCTCGTGCAAGGCGCACGGCATGCCGGACGCGGAAATCCGCATGCCGGTGCTGGGCGACGGCCGCTATCAGGACAGCCTGCCCCTGTTCGGCGGTCAGTCGATCTGGGATGCCAACCCCCAGATCGTCGACGCGTTGCGCGAGGCGGGCACGCTGTTCCACTCGTTCAAGTACACGCATAGCTACATGCACTGCTGGCGTCACAAGTCCCCGATCATCTATCGCGCGACCAACCAGTGGTTCGCAGGCATGGATGTGAAGCCGGTCGATGGCGCGCCGGGCGACGGCAAGACCCTGCGCGAGCTCGCGCTCGCCGGCATCGAGGCCACCGAGTTCTTCCCGTCGTGGGGCAAACAGCGTCTGCACAACATGATCGCGCACCGCCCGGACTGGACGCTCTCGCGTCAACGCCAATGGGGGGTGCCGATGGCGTTCTTCGTGCACAAGGAAACCGGTGCGCTGCATCCGCGCACGCCCGAGTTGCTCGAGGCCGTCGCCAAGCGCGTGGAAACCGAAGGTATTGAAGCCTGGCAGACACTCGATCCGGTCGAACTGCTCGGCGACGAAGCCAAGGATTACGTGAAGAACCGCGACACGCTCGACGTGTGGTTCGACTCGGGCACCACCCACTGGCATGTGCTGCGCGGCTCGCACGCGCACGAACTGGGCTTCCCGGCCGATCTTTACCTCGAAGGCTCGGACCAGCATCGCGGCTGGTTCCATTCGTCGCTCCTCACGGCGTCGATGCTCGACGCTCGCCCGCCTTACAAGGCGCTGCTCACGCATGGCTTCACCGTCGACGGCCAGGGCCGCAAGATGTCGAAGTCGGTGGGCAACACCATCGTCCCGCAGGAAGTCGCGGGCAAGCTCGGCGCGGAAATCATCCGCCTCTGGGTCGCGTCGACCGACTATTCGGGCGAACTGTCGATCTCCGACGAAATTCTCAAGCGCGTGGTCGAGAGCTATCGCCGCATCCGTAACACGCTGCGTTTCCTGCTCGCCAACCTGGCCGATTACGACCACGCGAAGCACGCGATGCCGGCCGATCAATGGCTGGAAATTGACCGCTACGCCGTCGCGCTGGCCCAGTCGCTGCAAACCGAAGTGCTCGGCCACTACGACCGCTACGAGTTCCACCCGGTCGTGGCCAAGCTCCAGACGTTCTGCTCCGAAGACCTGGGCGGCTTCTACCTCGACATTCTGAAGGATCGCCTTTACACGAGCGCGCCCGACGCGCCGGCACGCCGCGCGGCCCAGAATGCCCTGTATCACATCACCCACGGCCTGCTCAAGCTCATGGCTCCGTTCCTGTCGTTCACGGCAGAAGAGGCGTGGCAAGTGTTCCAGCCGGGCAACGATACGATTTTCACGGAAACGTATTACGCTTATCCCGACGTCGCCGAAAACTCGCGTCTGCTCGAGAAGTGGCACCTGTTGCGCACGGTGCGCGGCGACGTCACCAAGGCACTCGAAGAGGCACGTGCGGCGGAGCAGATCGGTTCGTCGCTGCAGGCCGAAGTGGACGTGCGCGTCTCGGGTCGCAAGTACGACGTGCTCGCGAGTCTCGGCGACGATCTGCGCTTCGTGCTGATCACGTCGGCGGCTTCGGTCACGCAGGTGGCGACCGAGGCCGACGAAGGCGTGGTGGTCACGCCGTCGTCGCATCAGAAGTGCGAGCGCTGCTGGCACTATCGTGAAGACGTGGGCGCAGACGCCGCCCATCCCACCCTTTGCGGCCGCTGTGTGTCGAATCTGTTCGGCAGCGGCGAACACCGGAGCGCGGCATAATGGCAAGCAAAGCAGGCGCCCGTAGCGGCGCACGACGCAGCAATGGCGGTGCCCGTAGTGGCGCCACGTATGGATTGGCCCCGTGGCTCGGGATCGCGGTCGTTGCGATCCTGCTCGATCAGGTCACCAAGCTCACGATTCTGAAGTCGTTCCAGTACGGCGAATTCCATCCGCTGACGTCGTTCTTCAATCTGGTGCTGGTGTACAACAAGGGCGCGGCGTTCAGCTTTCTGGCCGCCGCAGGCGGCTGGCAGCGCTGGTTCTTCACGCTGCTCGGTCTTGTGGCCGCCACGGTCATCATCTGGCTGCTCAAGCGCCATAACGGCCAGAAGATGTTCTGTCTGTCGCTCTCGCTGATTCTGGGCGGTGCGCTGGGCAACGTGATCGATCGCGTGATCTACGGCCACGTAGTCGACTTTCTCGACTTTCACGTCGGCGGCTGGCATTGGCCCGCGTTCAACGTGGCCGACTCGGCCATTTGCGTAGGCGCGGTGCTGTTGGTGATCGACGAGCTGCGACGCGTGCGACGCGGCAAGTAGCGGCCATCGCAGGTTCGCCGCAGAATCGGCGGCGCGATCCGCCCACGCGGGGCCACGGGCACTCGCGGGTTGTGCGGTTCGAGGCAAACGCCGTCGCGGCGCCCAGGAGGCGCCGCGCGGCACTTTGGAGGAGGTATTTCCCATGGAACGCGGTGAACTTGCGGGCAAGACCATCGTTCTCGGCCTGACCGGCGGCATCGCCTGCTACAAGTCGGCCGAACTGACCCGGTTGCTCATCAAGGCCGGTGCAACGGTGCAGGTCGTCATGACCGACGCCGCCACGCAATTCATCACCCCGCTCACGATGCAGGCGCTCTCGGGCCGCCCCGTCTTCACCAGCCAGTGGGACAACCGCGTCGATAACAACATGGCGCATATCGACCTCTCGCGTGAGGCCGACGCCATTCTCGTTGCCCCCGCCTCCACCGACTTCCTCGCCAAGCTCGCGCATGGCCTGGCAGACGATCTGCTTTGCACGTTGTGCGTGGCGCGCGATTGTCCGCTGCTGGTCGCGCCCGCGATGAACCGTCAGATGTGGGCCAATCCGGCCACCCAACGCAATGCGGCGACGCTGCGCGGCGATGGCGTGACGATCCTCGGTCCCGACAGTGGCGATCAGGCCTGCGGCGAGATCGGCGACGGGCGGATGCTTGAACCGGAAGCCATTTTCGAAGCGCTCGCAGGCTTCTTCCAGCCGAAACGCCTCGCCGGACGCCGCGTGCTCATTACCGCCGGTCCGACCTTCGAGCCCATCGACCCGGTGCGCGGCCTGACCAATCTGTCCAGCGGCAAGATGGGCTTCGCGCTCGCGCGCGCGGCGGCGCAGGCCGGTGCCGAGGTCCATCTGATCGCGGGACCGACCGCGCTGGCAACGCCTTACGGGGTCGCGCGCAGCAACGTCCAGACGGCGCAGCAAATGTACGACGCGGTGATGGCCGATGCCGCGCGCAGCGATATCTTCATCGCGGTCGCGGCCGTGGCCGACTGGCGCGTGCGCGACGTGGCTCGCGACAAGATCAAGAAGACGGGCGACGCCGACGTGCCGACGCTCGAATTCGTCCAGAACCCGGACATTCTCGCCGCCGTGGCCCAGTTGCCAACGCCGCCTTACTGTGTGGGCTTCGCCGCCGAGTCGGGCGATCTGGAGACGCACGGCGCACACAAGCGCAAACGCAAGCAGGTGCCGCTGCTCGTCGGCAATCTTGGCCCCGCCACGTTCGGTCAGGACGACAACGAGGTCATACTCTTCGACGAGGCCGGGCAGAAGCGTCTGCCGCGCGCCGACAAGCAATCGCTCGCCCGCAGCCTGATCGTCGAAATCGCCGCACGACTCCCTTCGCGCGCCCCGGGCTGACAGATGTCCGGTCTCACCGCTTCACCGGTTTCCGGTTCGCCATCGGCGGCGTCCGACGTCGTCCGGCGTCGCGGGCAGGCAGGCCAATACAGGGCAACTAAGGGGCAACGTCAGGCTCACGACTTCGCGACTTCGCGGCTTCGAGGCCTCACGGTCTTACGACCGTCCACTGCGGGCGCTTCGGCCCCGGCAGCCATCGCCACACGATCACAATCAAGATGACGCAACCACCAACACCCGCGCGGCCCGCCGTCAGTGTCTACGGGACACTGAGCATGCTCGCCGGGATCATGTTCTTCGGCTTCATGACGATCGGCATGCCGCTGCCGGTGCTGCCGGTCTACGTCCATGAAACACTCGGCTATGGCTCGTTTGCGGTCGGCGTGACCATCGGCATCCAGTCGGTCGTCACGCTGCTGCTGCGCTCCTACGCCGGACGCACCGTCGATACCCGAGGCCCTCGCCGCGCAGTGCTCACCGGCCTGTGCGGCTGCGCCGCCGCAGGTGTGCTCTATCTCGTCGCTTCGATGGTGCCCAACGCCGCGCTCGCGCTGGGCATTCTCCTCGCCGGACGCGTGGTGCTTGGGTTCGGCGAAAGCCTGCTCCTGACGGGCGGCATGTCGTGGGGCATCGGCCTGCTCGGCGCAGCGCATGCAAGCAAGGCCATTTCCTGGCAGGGCGTGTCGATGTACACGGCGATCGCCACCGGCGCGCCATTCGGGGCCTATCTGTTGCAGGCAGCGGGCTTTACCGTGGTCTCGCTCGTGAATATCGCGCTGCCTGCGGTGGCCTTCGCGATCGCTCTGCGACTGCCGCCTGCCGCCCCCGTGGGCGGGAATCGGCTGCCCTTCTTGCGGGTTGTAGGGCTCGTGTGGCGCCCAGGTCTCGCCATGACGCTGGGCAGCATCGGCTACGCGGTCATCGCCGCCTTCATTACGCTCTACTATGCGAGCCACGGCTGGCCGGGCGCCGCCTATGCCCTCACGCTATACAGCGCCTGCTTCATCGGCATGCGCATCGCGCTCGCCCACGCGGTCGATCGCTTCGGTGGCCGCCGCGTCGCCATGGGCTCGCTGGTCTTCAGCGCAATCGGCCAGTTCCTGTTGTGGCGCGCGGCGAGCCCGGATATGGCCCTCATTGGCGCGGGACTCACGGGCGTGGGCTTCTCTCTCGTGTTCCCAGCCTTGGGCGTGGAAGCGCTGCGACAAGTCCCCCCCCAGAACCGGGGCGCCGCGCTGGCGGCCTATTCGGCGTTCTTCGATCTGGCGCTCGGCCTGATCGGCCCGATGGCCGGACTCGTCGCCAACTATTTCGGCTACGCCTCGATCTTCCTGTGCGGCGCACTCGGCGGCATCGTGGCCATTCTGATGATTGCACGCCTGCCGCACGCAGGTCCCGTCGCGACACCGGCGGATTCGTCCGCCGGCAGCGGTCACTGATCTGTACGACTACGTTTTCGACGGCCCTCTGCCCCATGCCGTCGATCTGGAGCACTGAACTCATGGCGCACGCACCTGCTGCACAAATCAAGCTGTCGATCCTCGATCAAACGCCCGTGATTCACGGCCACAGCGTGGCAGACGCCATCGCGGCGACTGTCGAACTGGCGCAAGCCGCCGACGAGCTTGGCTACACGCGGTACTGGTGCGCGGAGCATCACGGGCTGCGCGGCGTGGCCAATCCGGCGCCCGAGGTCATGATTGCCCGGCTGGCCAGCGTCACGAAACGTCTGCGCGTGGGATCGGGCGGGGTCATGCTGCCTTACTACAGCCCGTTCAAGCTGGCCGAGCAGTTTCTGATGCTCGAAGCGCTGTTTCCGAACCGGATCGACCTTGGCGTCGGACGCGCCCCCGGCGGCGACATGCGCACGGCGCGCGCCGTCGCGAAAGGGCCATACGACGCTGGCGAGCACTTCCCGCAGCAGGTTGCCGAACTGGCGGGCCTCTTCAACGACACGCTGGCGGAAGATCATCCCTACCGAGGCGTGCTGCTGCAACCTGCGGTGCAAACACGCCCAGAGCTGTGGGTGCTCGGCTCGAGCGAGTTCGGCGGCCTGCTTGCCGCGCAACTCGGCTTGCGCTACTGCTTCGCCCACTTCATCAACGCCCATGACGGCCATCGCGTGACGCAGGCGTATCGTGAGCGCTTCGTGCCGGGCCAGTTGGCGCGTCCGTACTGTTCGGTAGCCGTCTTCGTCATCTGCGCCGACAGCGACGCCGAGGCCGAGGCACTGGAGGCCGGTGTCGACCTGCGTCGCGTGCAGATGGCCTACGGCATGAACGAGCCGATTCCGAGCATTGAGCAAGGCGCGCAGGCCAAGCCACAGTATCGCGAGCGGGAATTGGCCGTGATCGCGCGGGAGCGGCCGCGTAGTATCATCGGCACCCCGGAGGGCGTCACCGAGCGCGTGCTGGCGTTGCAGGAACAGTTCAAGGCCGACGAGATCGTCGTGTTGACGGTCGCCGGCAGTTATCGCGCCCGATTGCGCTCGCACGAACTGCTCGCGCAGGCATTTTCTCTGCGTGCCGCCGAATGACGAGCGTCAATGCCCCCGGGGCATGCCGCGTCACCGACAGAATTTTTTGACCGATTTACGCCGCATTCAACGCAATGGTGCGCACACGCCAACGCCCTTACTCCATCACACCATAACGCCATGAAACTCGACGTCAAGATTCTCGACGAGCGCCTGCGCTCGCAGTTGCCCGCGTACGCCACGCCGGGTAGCGCCGGACTCGATCTGCGAGCGTGCCTCGACGCGCCGCTGACCCTTGCACCCGGCCAGACCGTACTCGTGCCGACAGGGTTGGCGATCCATCTCGCCGATGCGGGCTACGCCGCGCTGATCCTGCCGCGCTCAGGTCTCGGCCACAAGCACGGCATTGTGCTCGGCAATTTGGTCGGACTGATCGACTCGGATTATCAGGGTCAATTGATGGTCTCGACCTGGAACCGAGGCAACGATCCGTTCGTACTGAATCCGTTCGAGCGTCTGGCCCAACTGGTGATCGTGCCGGTCGTGCAGGCTCAGTTCAACATCGTCGACGCGTTTCCCGAGAGCGATCGAGGCGCCGGCGGCTTCGGCAGTACGGGCGCGCACTGACGTCACACCGCCGCGAATTTCCGATGATGCAACAAAAAACGCCGCTATAAGCGGCGTTTTTTGTTGGCGCGATGCAGCCGCGATTACTCGACTTCGGCCGCTTCCGGTTGCGCACGGGTGTTGCCATCCTCGGGGAAGGACAGTTGTACCTGATCGTGCTCGTCCAGATTCACCGTGACACGGCCACCGCTGGTCAGACGCCCGAACAGCAATTCGTCGGCCAACGCACGACGGATCGTGTCCTGGATCAGACGCTGCATCGGACGCGCGCCCATGAGCGGATCGAAACCGTTCTTGGCCAGATACGCCCGCAGCTCATCGGTGAAGACCACCTCGACCTTCTTCTCGTGCAACTGGTCTTCCAGTTGGATGAGGAACTTGTCGACCACGCGCAGGATGATCTGCTCATCGAGCGGCTTGAAGCTGATGATCGCATCCAGTCGATTGCGGAACTCCGGCGTGAACATGCGCTTGATGTCGGCCATTTCATCGCCGGCCTGACGCTCGTTGGTGAAACCGATGCTCGCGCGATTGATGGTCTCTGCACCGGCATTCGTCGTCATGATGACGATGACGTTACGAAAATCCGCCTTACGACCATTGTTGTCGGTGAGCGTGCCGTGATCCATCACCTGAAGCAGCACGTTGAAGATGTCCGGATGCGCCTTCTCGATTTCGTCGAGCAGCAGCACGCAGTGCGGCTTCTTGGTGACGGCCTCGGTAAGCAGCCCGCCCTGATCGAAGCCCACATAGCCCGGCGGCGCGCCAATCAAACGGCTCACTGCGTGACGTTCCATGTATTCCGACATGTCGAAGCGAATCAGCTCGATGCCCAGCGTGAACGCGAGCTGCTTTGCGACTTCGGTCTTGCCGACGCCGGTCGGCCCCGAGAAGAGGAACGCGCCGATCGGCTTATCGGTCTTGCCCAGGCCGGCACGCGACATCTTGATCGCGGCGGACAAGGCGTCGATGGCCGGGTCTTGCCCGAACACCACGCTCTTGAGGTCGCGATCGAGCGTCTGAAGCTTGCCGCGATCGTCTGCAGACACGCTCTGCGCCGGAATGCGGGCGATCTTCGAAACGATGTCCTCGATCTCGCCCTTGCCGATGGTTTTCTTCTGCTTGGACTTCGGCAGAATTCGTTGTGCCGCCCCCGCTTCGTCGATCACATCGATCGCCTTGTCAGGCAGGTGACGATCGGTGATGAACTTGGCCGACAGCTCGGCCGCGGCCGAGAGTGCGCTCGACGAATACTTCACGCCGTGGTGCTCCTCGAATCGCGACTTGAGCCCACGCAGGATCTGCACCGTCTGCTCGACGGTCGGCTCGTTCACGTCGATCTTCTGGAAACGGCGCGACAGGGCCGCGTCCTTCTCGAAGATGCCGCGATACTCGGTGAAGGTCGTGGCGCCAATACACTTGAGCTGCCCCGAGGACAACGCCGGCTTGAGCAGGTTCGACGCGTCGAGCGTGCCGCCCGATGCGGCCCCCGCGCCGATCAGCGTATGAATTTCGTCAATGAACAGGATCGCGTTGTTACGCTCCTTGAGTTCCTTGAGCACCGCTTTCAGACGTTGCTCGAAGTCGCCACGATACTTCGTGCCGGCGAGCAGCGCGCCCATGTCGAGCGAGTAGACGGTCGCGTCTTGCAGAATCTCGGGCACTTCGCCGCGCGTAACGCGCCAGGCGAGTCCTTCGGCGATGGCCGTCTTGCCGACCCCGGCTTCACCGACGAGCAGCGGATTGTTCTTGCGACGGCGACACAACACCTGCACCACGCGCTCGACTTCCGATTCGCGTCCGATGAGCGGATCGATCTTGCCGTCGCGCGCCAGTTGATTCAGGTTCTGGGTGTATTGCGCAAGCGGGCTTTCCTTCGCGTTGGCCCCCTCTTCTCCCTCGCCACTGCCTTCGCCAGCCTTGGCCGACTCGCCAGGCGCGCCGGTCTTGGTAATGCCGTGGGAGATGAAATTGACGACGTCCAGCCGCGTTACGCCCTGCTGCTGCAGGTAATAGACGGCGTGGGAGTCCTTTTCACCGAAGATGGCGACCAGCACGTTCGCACCCGTCACTTCCTTCTTGCCGTTGGAAGTCGATTGCACGTGCATGATGGCGCGTTGAATCACGCGCTGAAACCCGAGCGTCGGCTGCGTGTCGACCTCGTCGCTACCTGGCACCGTCGGCGTATTGTCGGCGATGAAATTGCGCAGGTTCTGCCGCAAATCATCGAGATTTGCCGCGCAGGCGCGCAGCACTTCGGCAGCGGTCGGGTTATCCAACAGGGCGAGCAACAGGTGCTCGACCGTGATGAATTCGTGTCGTGCCTGACGCGCTTCCATAAACGCCATGTGCAGGCTGACTTCCAATTCCTGGGCAATCATGCTTCCTCCATCACGCACTGCAGCGGGTGCCCGGACTGCCTTGCATGGCTAACGACTTGCTCAACTTTGGTCGCCGCGACGTCGCGCGTAAAGACCCCACAAACTCCCCTGCCCTCGCGATGAACCTTGAGCATGATCTGCGTGGCAGATTCCCGGTCCTTATTGAAATATTCCTGAATGACCATCACCACGAACTCCATCGGGGTGAAATCGTCGTTCAACAGTACCACCTTGTACATCGACGGCGGCTTGAGCTGTTGCTCCTGCCGCTCCTGTACGGTGTCGTCATGCGTTGTCGGTAAGGTTGCCATACGTGGATTCTAAACAACTCCCGGGTGCAGGACGCAATCGGAGCCCCTATTGCCGCCTGCCGTCCGGTCTTCCACCGGAATACCAACACTCGTCGATCATCGCGCGCGTTGTCCAGCAAGGCGCCGCTGCCCCGACCATCGGGGTGCCACACCCATATGAGTCAGCTTAACCCAAATTTCAAGGGCGTGTCTCCGCACCCCCGACGCGTCCCCGCACATCAGGGTAAAACCTGATCGAACACAACTTCTATCGGACAAAAAGGGCTTGACACTATTAGCACTTAGCGAAAACAATCGACGTGGCGCTTTTCCTCTATAAGCGTTTTAAAAGAAAAGATGCCTGGGTGAGCCTAAGAAGCCGCCGCCAGCCGGCGGGATTTTCAGATGTGCTCGTTGTTGCTGCGATATGTAGTAGTGGTAATTGTTCAGGGGAAGTTTGTATGGCAACCGGTACGGTCAAATGGTTTAACGACGCCAAGGGCTTTGGTTTCATCACGCCGGATGAGGGTGGCGAAGATCTGTTCGCTCACTTCTCGGCAATCCAGATGAACGGCTTCAAGACCCTCAAAGAAGGTCAGAAGGTGCAGTTCGAGGTCGTTCAAGGCCCGAAGGGCAAGCAAGCTTCGAACATCCAGGCGGCTGCCTGAGGTAGCGCCGTTCGATGCATTGAAAACCCGGCTTCGGCCGGGTTTTTTATTGCATCGCAACATTGCATGCGCCATGACGTGTTCCCTGCATCCATTTTTGAATGCAAAGGACGGCGCCAGTTTCCACTCTCCCGCAAAAGTTTCGTGGAACTTAACTTCATTTAGTCTCTTATAAATCCTGATTCATCGCGATATTCCGCTCCGCGATTAAAGTGATGTTTAGAAATATCGCGTTGCGGAAATAAATTACGCATTTTCAGATTTTGGCTCAGCATTCCTATACAGTCGACCGGTCGACCATTACGCGATACTCGCGCGTTAAGCACCGGAAAGAAAAAAACCCTTTAACGATTCCGGCAGCGCAACTCGGGCTCGTCACGCAAACCCCGAATGGAAACGTTTGTTTCACTACATTTACATAAGAAGCATGTGATTCTACCAACGTCGGGCGGCCGCTCGTCTGTACGGCTGGCAGACCGCCGCCTGTCGTGGAAATGCGACGGGCCGCCCCGCTCGCGCAGCGCCTACGGCGGCCCGTTTGGACGGCATGCCCCAAAGTGGGCACACAGTTCCCGTCGCGACGAAGCCGTCAGCCCAGATCGACGAAGACCTGTTGGCCCTCGATACGGATCGGATACGTTTTCACAGCCTCGGTGAGCGGCGCGCACATAGCCGCGCCGGTCCGCACGTCGAATTTTCCCTGGTGCAGCGGGCACTCGATCTCATGCCCGTCGAGAAACCCATCGCACAGGCGCGCGTTTCCATGCGTACACACGTTGTCCGTCGCAAACACCTCGCCGTCCACGCCATACAGAGCAATGTCGCGGCCCGCCACGTTCACACCGATCACATCGCCCTCGGGAACGGCGTCGCGCGACACCACCTCAACCCATTGACCGCTCATGATGTCCCTCGCTTCAGATCGGGTAGATCAACGAGTTGGGAATCATCTCGCTGTCGAAAATGCATTGGCGCGACGCGAACTTCCACCCGTCGCCCGTTCGTTTGACGATGTCGAGATAGCGCCCGACCGACAGAATATCGGTGAGTTGATCCGGCTTCGTACGAAATACCGCGTAGTTGGAGTCGACATGAAGTGTGTCGACGTCCTGCCGCCGAATCATGGGCAATCCGATCACATGGCGTTGGTAATACGGGTCGTGGAACAGCGTGTCGCGAATGCCATAGATACGATCGCGCAACATGTTCTTGCTCTCGAATGACAGCGTCGCCAACGGCAGGCCCAACTCAAAGTTCTCGCGCGGCTGAATCCGGTAGACGCAGTCGTCCAAAAAGAAATCGGGCCAGGCGTCCCACTGGTGTGCATCGAGCGCCGCCGCATAGGCGGCGTTGAGTTCGACCACGGCCTGAAATGTTGCAAAATCCACCATCGCGTCGTCTCCTCAAACGCCCATGACGCGGCGCCAGTAGGCGTACATGCCGCGAATCAGAGTCTCGGTCACCATATGCTCCGTGTTCTCCACACCCGTGCCGCCCAGCTCGGCGATCACGCGATGCCACGGCTTCTGCGCAAAGCCCTCCTGCGAGCACTCGATGGCCTCGCCGTCGTCGGCCGACACGAAGCCGGCCGGGCCGAACAGATTCGCCTGACGCAAGCGACGCTGCGTCATGGCGTCGGCGTCGTCCTCGAATCCGAAATGTGTCCAGACGAAGTCGAACGAATCGTGGCCGCGTGGCTGAATGTGGCGCGTCGATACCGAATTGACCTGCTGTTGCAGGATCACACTGGGAAACAGTGTCATGAGCACGGCCGTCGGGCCGTTCCACCAGTCTTCCTTCACGATGTCGAGAAAGCGCTCGTCGTTAAGTGACATCGATGCCTTGAAGCTCGACACCCCCGAGGTCACCTCCCCGCCGCCGCCCTGCCCGCGCGTGGAGATCATCGCGGCGTGACGCCCGTGCGAATCCATCACCAGCCGCGATTGGTTATCTGCGCGCCACAGCCCGAACGTGACGAACCACGTATGCAGCAACCCCGGGTGGTACGGGTCCTTGATGTTCTCCTGCATCAGCTTCCAGTTCCCCGGAATGCGTTGCTTGTTGTAGCCGAGCAGTTTGAGCTTTCGCCCGTCGAACAGGCGATCGAAGTAGGCGCAGATATCCGGTCCGAGAAAGTCCTCCAGCGATTCGATATCGTGATCGAACGTCGCGAAGATCACCCCGCCGCGCGTGGCGACCTTGAGCTTCGTGAGGCCGTGATCTTCCGGCTTGAAGTCTTTCGGCATGCCCCCGTTGACCTTGCCGTCCTGCTTCACACCGCGCCGGAACGGCACCCCTTGCAGATTGCCTTGCAGGTCGTAGTTCCATTGGTGATACGGGCAGTGGAAGTCGGTCCGATTGCCGCGCTTTTCGCGACAGAACTTCATGCCACGATGGGCGCACACATTTTCGACGACGTTGATTTGCCCTGCCGCATCGCGCGTCACGATGACAGAGCGCTCGCCGATCACCGTGCGCTTGAAGTCGCCCGGATTCGGCACTTCGGCCTCCAGCCCGACGTAGTTCCAGTGGTTGCGGTAAAAGCACGCTTCCAGCTCGCGCCGATAAAGCTGCGCGTCGGTATAGACGCGAAATGGAATGCGGCTCGAGCCCTCAGCGGGCCAGATGTCCGACGCCCGATGGCCGTCGGCCTGCGCCGGATCGAGTCCGGTCTGCGGTATGGTACTCACAATCGTCTCCTCAGGTGGATACGGAAAATGCGGCGGAACGCGCGACGGCGTCGGCTGCGGGAAACGCCCTGGCCGTCATGCCGCCTGCGCGTAGAACGCGTCGGCGTAGATATGGGCGCGCTCGATACCGCGTTCACGCAGCAACCGGGCGGCGGCATCGACCATCGGCGGTGCACCGCACAGATACGCCCGCCAGCCCGTGAGCGCGTTGGGCGCTGCGTAGTCGGCGGCGAGCGCATCGGTGACATGACCGAGACGGAATGCGGGGTTCGTCCGATCCGGCGCATCGGTGGTCGTCACCACTTGCAGGCGAATTCCGGCGTGGCGCGACGCAAGCTCGCGCAGCCAGGCAAGGCCGTACACGTCCGCCGGGGAGCGCGCGCCTATGTAGATATCGACAGGATTTCGCATGCCTCGGGCCAGCGCCCCGCGCACGATCGACAGTACCGGTGCAAGCCCGGTGCCGCCGGCCACGCAGAGCATCGGCCCATCGTGACGCGTGCGCAGATACGACGTGCCCAGCGGCCCCGACACGCGCACGGCATCGCCGACCTTGAGCTGCGCGTCGACATAGCCGGTCACCGCCCCGCCGGGCACTCGGCGAATATGGAATTCGAGCGTGTCGTCGGCGTCGAGGCCGGCCATCGAATACGGCCGGACGTGCGCGGGCGTGAATTGCAGCGTGGCGTATTGCCCCGGCGAAAAGTGGAGCGGCTTCGCAGGCTTGAGTACCAGCCGCTTGATATCGTGGGTCAGCGGCTCGATAGCGAGTACCGTCGCCTTGAGAATCTTTGCCGGGTGCACGACCACCTCATCGACCTCCGGCAGCTCGATCTCACAGTCGCCCAGAACGGTTGACTGGCAGGCGAGCACATAACGCGCCCGGTCGGTCACGTCCCCTTCCTCGCCTGTCATGCCGCCCTCGAGATGACGATACGCAACGCCTTCGGCTTCCTGCACGTCCCCCGAAATCACCCGGCAACGACATGTGCCGCACCGTCCGGACAGGCAACTGTAGGAGATCGGAATACGACGCTCGGTGAGGGCTTTCAGCAGGTTGTCGCCGGGGTCGACTTCGAGGCGCTCGCCGAGTGGCTGCACGTGAACTTGCATGGGGATTGTCTCCGTTCCAACGGCACCCGAAAGGTGCCGCATGTGGCGTTCGAACGCCGTTTGCAAGAAGCATCGCGCAACATGCGATATAAACCAATAGAATCTTGTTTATATCGTCGATAAATTTCAGTGATAACACTGATCCAACAGAGACGCTCTTATGGATCTGCATTCCGTCGACCTGAACCTGCTGGTGGTGTTCCAGCATCTGTACAACGTGAGGCGCGTGTCTCGCGTGGCGCAAACGCTTGGCGTGACCCAACCGGCGGTCAGCAATTCGCTCGCGCGTCTGCGCACTTTGTTTAACGATGAGCTGTTCGTGCGCACTTCCCGGGGCATGCTGCCCACGCCGATGGCCATCGAACTGGCCGAACCGGTGGCGGCGGCACTCGATGCGTTACATGGCGTATTCAACCGTCAGCTCGCCTTCGATCCGGCAACGAGCCAGCGCGCGTTTCAGATCGCCATGACGGACATCGGTGAAGTGCACTTTCTGCCGAAGCTCATGCATGCGCTCGGCGAGCGGGCGCCGGGCATTACGATCAGCACCGTGCGCAATACCGCCGTCAATCTGCGCGAAGAAATGGCGGCGGGTCAGGTCGATCTTGCCGTGGGACATCTGCCGGATCTCACGGCCGAGTTTTTCCAGCGCCGCCTGTTCCGGCAGAAGTATGTCTGCATGTTTCGTCCGGGGCATGTGCTGGACCGCCCGCGAGCGACGCGGATGTCGCGCGAGGATTTCGAGCGCGCCGAACAAGTGATGGTCGTCGCCGCGGGCACCGGGCATGGACAGGTCGATGCGTTCATGGCTCGCGCCCACGTGCAACGCAACATCCGGCTGCGCGTACCGCATTTCGTCGCGCTTGCCGACATCCTGCACGCCACCGATCTCATCGCCACAGTGACGGAGAAGTTTGCGCAGCGCAGTGCGCAGCACTTCGGATTACGCTACGTCGATCATCCGCTGGATGTGCCCGACGTGCAGATCAATCTGTTCTGGCATGCGCGCTATCACCGCGAACCGGCGAGTCAGTGGATGCGCGCACTCCTGTTCGAACTGTTCTCGGAGTGAGGCGGCGCGGGCCGCCTCTCGCCTGTTGGGATTACGCGTTGAAACCGCCGTCGATCGTAAGACTCGCGCCCGTCACGAAGCCGGCTTCGTCGCTGGCGACGTAGGCCACCATCGACGCAATTTCCTCCGGACGTGCATGACGCTTGAGCGCCATGAGGTCGTGCATCGTCGTGGCGAAATCCCCTTCGGCGGGATTCATGTCGGTGTTCGTCGGCCCCGGCTGCACGTTGTTGACGGTGATGCCGCGCGGACCGAGATCACGGGCCATGCCTTTGACGAGTCCAACCAGCGCCGCCTTGCTCATCGCGTACGCTGCACCGCCCGCGAACGGCATGCGATCCGCATTGCACGAGCCGATATTGATGATGCGGCCCCCCTCGCCCATATGCGCGAGTGCAGCTTTCGATGCGACGAACACCGCCCGCACGTTCACGTCGAGCATGCGATCGAAGTCTTCCAGCGCGAGGTCGGCCACCGACGCCATGGAAAACACACCGGCGTTGTTCACAAGAATGTCGATCTTGCCGAGCTGGTGCGCGGCGTCGTTCACCGCTTGCGTGAGTGCAGCGGCATCGCCCGCGTCGGCGTGCAAGGCAATCGCCCGGCCGCCCGAAGTCTGAATACGGGCGACGAGGTCCTGCGCCGCAGCCTTCGATCCCTTGTACGTAAACGCGACCGTAGCGCCGCCGTCGGCGAGCCGCTGCACGATGGCTGCGCCGATACCGCGCGAGCCCCCCGTCACCAATGCCACCTTGCCTTGAAAGTTCGTTGCCATGCGGTTGCTCCACGCGGTTGGAAAGTGACGTCAGTATCGACCGGAAATTGCATCTCTACCAGACCATCGTGATGATCATCACTTTCCACCATTTGGAACAGGTGAGCCGTGGACGCCTTGCATCTGATCGAATCGTTCGTGCTCAGTGCGCGCGCCGGGAGCGGTCGAGGATATTCGCGGATATCCCGGTGCCCCGGCACAACGAAATCGCGACCTCACGAAATCATGTGAAAAGCGAATCGCGACGATCGGCTGCGTTGGTTCCTTGCGTTGTGTGCGTGCATGCACTGTAATGAAAGCGTCGTGCCGACGGATTGTGCGGGTGGTGAGAACGCCCACGTGTCGGCCGCAGAGGGGGTGGGAGGTCCGGCATGGACACCACGAAATCGGCAATGCGTGCGCTGGCGCTCGTCGCGTGTGCACTGATTGGCAGCGCTGCGCAAGCGCAGGCGGCTTACCCTGAGGCGAACATCGAGGTCAACGTCGGCGTTGGCCAGAAGGTCGCGCTCTGGGTGCAATCCAATTACAACGTACTGTGCCGCTCGCTCGGCCAGCCGACATTCGAACTCAATTCGACACCGTCGCTCGGTGAAATCGCGCCGGAATGGATCGACTACACCGTCCCTGCGGGCCAACGGTGCGAGGCGATGCGCTTTCCTGGCATGGTCGTCTGGTATCGCGCCGGACCGTCGCCAGGCATCGATATCGTTGTGTGGACAGTCGGCTTTCCGCGCGAACTCACGAGCCGCGTGCCAAGCTCCGGCAGCCATCGCGTGACCACGACCATCGTCGTGCATTAGTGCGGCAGCGCACGCGCGCGTACTCCCGGCCAGCATCGCTCGACGAGGCGCCGACCGGGGGAAGACCAGCGCTTCGCCGCGCAAGGCGAAGCGCGACAAGCGAAGCGCGACAAGCGAAGCGCGAAGCGCTCGTCGCAGATTACATGTGGGCAATCATCACGTCGCCGAAGCCCGAGCACGACACCTGCGTCGCGCCTTCCATCAGGCGGGCAAAGTCGTAGGTCACTTTCTTCGACAGGATCGACTTTTCCATCGACGAGATGATCAGATCCGCCGCTTCCGTCCACCCCATATGACGCAGCATCATCTCCGCCGAGAGAATCTCCGATCCCGGATTGACGTAGTCCTTGCCCGCATATTTCGGCGCCGTACCGTGCGTTGCTTCGAACATGGCGACGGAGTCCGACAGGTTGGCGCCCGGTGCGATACCGATGCCGCCCACCTGGGCCGCGAGCGCGTCTGAAATATAGTCGCCGTTCAGGTTGAGCGTGGCGATCACGTCGTACTCGGCCGGGCGCAACAGAATTTGCTGCAGGAAAGCGTCCGCGATCGAGTCTTTGATGGTGATCTCCTTGCCGGTCTTGGGGTTCTTCACCTTGCACCACGGCCCGCCGTCGATCTCCATCGCGCCGAATTCGTTCTTGGCAAGCGCATATCCCCAATCGCGGAATGCACCCTCCGTGAACTTCATGATGTTGCCCTTGTGAACGAGCGTCACCGAGTCGCGGTTATTGTCGATCGCGTACTGAATGGCCTTGCGCACCAGTCGCTCGGTGCCCTCGCGCGAGACCGGTTTGACACCGATGCCCGACGTTTCGGGAAAGCGAATCTTGGTCACACCCATCTCGTCCCGCAGGAAGGCGATCAGCTTTTTCGCGCCCGCAGATTCGGCTTCCCACTCGATGCCTGCGTAAATGTCTTCGGCGTTCTCGCGGAAGATCACCATGTCGATCTTCTCGGGGTGACGCACCGGCGAGGGCACCCCCTTGAAGTACTGCACAGGGCGCAGACACACATACAGATCCAGTTGCTGGCGCAGCGCGACGTTGAGCGATCGAATGCCGCCGCCCACCGGGGTGGTCAACGGCCCCTTGATCGACACAACGTAGTCCTTCACGACCTGAAGCGTCTCGTCGGGCAACCACACGTCCGGACCATAGACGCGGGTCGACTTTTCGCCCGCATAGACTTCCATCCAACTGATCTTGCGCTTGCCGCCATACGCCTTCGCAACGGCAGCATCGACGACCTTGAGCATCACCGGCGTAATGTCCACGCCCGTGCCGTCACCTTCGATGTACGGAATGATCGGATTGTCCGGCACGTTCAGGGAGAAATCCTTGTTGACGGTGATCTTCTCGCCTGCCGGGATCTTGATGTGCTGATACGACATGGTGGGGCTCCAATTGGATGGATCGGACTGCGCGCGGGGAAACGTTTGTCGGGTGAACACTCGGCGCATTACGGCCCTATTGTAGTCACAGCGTCCAATGACGCGTTGATGCAGCTCAAGTCTTATATAAGACACAAGACTGACGCGTTCGATTATGCATTAACATGACAGGGCTGACCAGCGGCGCGCTTCACCGCGTCATGCGTCGTGGTAAGGTGCGACGCCACGCAATATCGCACGTCACCGTATAGGAGATGTCCGATTCTCTTCCTTTGGTATGACACTTCTCGCACTCAACAAACCCTTCGGTACCATCTGCCAGTTCTCGCCACACCCGACACGTCCCACGCTTGCCGAGTGGGTCGCGCGCCCGGGCGTGTATCCGGCCGGACGGCTCGACGCCGACAGCGAAGGGCTCCTGTTGCTGACGGACGATGGCCGTCTGCAGTCGCGCATTGCAGAGCCGGAGCGCAAATTGCCGAAGACCTATTGGGCGCAGGTCGAGGGCGAGTACGACGACACGGCCGTCGCGCGCCTGCGCGCCGGTCTTGACCTGGGCGACTTCGTCACGCGGCCATGTGCGGCGCACGAGATCGCGCAGCCGGACCATCTCTGGCCGCGTCAGCCGCCGATCCGCTATCGCGCCAGCATTCCGACGCATTGGCTTGAAATCACCCTCATCGAAGGCAAGAACCGTCAGGTCAGACGCATGACCGCCGCCGTCGGCAAACCGACATTGCGACTGGTTCGCGTCGCCATCGGCCCGGTCGATGTCTTCTCATTGAACCTCGCCCCGGGGCAATGGTGCGAATTGCCGCAACAAACACTTACACTTTCCGGTCAACGCCAACGCCGTGTGCCTCGTTGAGGGAACAGGTGCGCCATATGCGCACCACTCATTGAAAAGAGGAACCCAGTCATGAACAAACTGCTGCTTGCATTGACCGCCGGCCTGATCGTGTCCGGCGCCGCGATGGCCCAACAATCGGCACCGGCAACGGCGCCTGTCGCACCGGCAGCGCCTGCAGCGGCAGCGCCCGCCATGGCGGCACCGGCGGCTGCGGCGCACGCCAGCCCGGCGAAGAAGGCCACCAAGCACAAGAAGTATCATCACAAGGCGTCAGGCAAGAAAGCCATGAGCAAGCCGGCTGCGGGTAATAAATCGTAATACTTGTCGTTAAAAAAATCCGTGCGCGGGTTGTCAACCGATGTCCTGAACGGACGTTAAAGGAGATGACTCACTTCGCGGGTCAACGAGTACACCACCCAAACATCGAGCTCCAACGAGGAATCTCATGAAAAAACTGATCGCTGCCCTGGTCGCCGGCCTGTTCGCAACTGGCGTGTTCGCCCAAGCTTCGGCTCCGGCCGCTGCCGCAGGTGCTGCTCCGGCCGCCGCCACCAAGCCGGCCGCCAAGAAGAAGGCAACGCACAAGAAGGCACACAAGAAGTCGCACAAGAAGGCTGCGGCGGCTGAAGCCCCGGCGGCTGCCAGCAAGTAAGTACCGCGTCGCGCAGCCTGGCTGCGCAATGGACGGTAATAGGCAGGTTGCTCACGCAGCCTGCTTTTTTTTCGTCCGGCGGCTACAATGGTCCGCCACTTATCTGACGTTCCCCCGATCTTCCAAGGAGTCGTTTGTGATCCGGATTTCGCGTCAACTGGGCACGCTCGCCGCCAGCGCCACCTTTGCCGCGGCCGCCGCCGTGATGGCACTGGCCCCGGCAAACGCTGCGGCACAAATCAAACAGGCCGGGCAGTTCCCGGTTGTGCAGCTCTCCGCCGGCATGTATCTCATCAAGGCCGAGGTCGCCGCCAATGAGGCCGACCGCGAGCAAGGGCTGATGTATCGCACGACGATGCCCGCCAACGCGGGCATGCTCTTCGTGTTCGAACAACGCGCCGGACACTGCTTCTGGATGAAGAACACCGATCTGCCGCTATCCATCGCGTTTCTTGCCGACGATGGCACGATCGTCAACATCGAAGACATGGCGCCCCAGACGGAGGACAACCACTGCCCGCGCGCAGCCGTGCGTTACGCGCTCGAGATGAATCAAGGCTGGTTCAAAAGCAAGCATATCGGCCCGGGTGCCAAGATCTCGGGCCTGCCACGCTGATCGCGCTGATCGCGCTGATCGCTCCGATCGCTCCGTATCGCGCGCGCCCTCAGTGGGCGCCGCTCGATGCGCGTCGCATGTCGCATGTCGCGACGCATCGATGGCGAACGGGAGGATTGCGGTTCGGGTCGGCGCAGGGTTAGCAATACGTCGTCCGATCGGTTTGAAGTACTCGCTCTAACGACGGGCGCATGCAAGAACGATAACGTCGGCCAAGCACGGCATCGATGCCTGCGAAACCGGCAGTTGTTTACGACAAAAAGCCCACTGCAAGCAGTGGGCTTTCGTTTTGCCGGCGACGCCGGACGCTCGGGTTGGGCGCCGGATATTCACCTTGGCGGCCAGCCGCCGCAGTCAACCTTATCGACCGGCAAATTCCGGGAGATTCGATTACGCGAAGTTCTTCGCGGCGAAGTCCCAGTTGACCAGATTCCAGAATGCCTCGACGAATTTCGGACGGGCATTGCGGTAGTCGATGTAGTACGCGTGCTCCCACACGTCGACGGTGATCAGCGGCTTGTCCGTGCCCGTGAGCGGCGTGGCGGCGTTGCTGGTGTTGACGATGTCGACCGAACCATCGGCCTTCTTCACAAGCCACGTCCAGCCCGAACCGAAGTTGCCCACGGCCGATTTCGTGAACGCTTCCTTGAAAGCATCGTACGAGCCGAACTTGGCGTCGATGGCCTTGGCCAGATCACCCTTCGGCGCACCGCCGCCGTTCGGCGACAGCGTATTCCAGAAGAAGGTGTGGTTCCACACCTGTGCGGCGTTGTTGAACACACCGCCGGACGACTTCTTGATGATGTCCTCGAGGCTGGCGTTTTCGAATTCGGTGCCCTTGATCAGGTTGTTCAAGTTGGTCACATAGGCTTGATGATGCTTGCCGTAGTGATACTCCATCGTTTCCTTGGAGATGGTCGGCGCCAGTGCATCGATGGCGTACGGCAGTTCAGGGAGCTTGTGTTCCATGGCAATTGTCCTTTGTGCTCTGAGGGGAACCCGATTTTGTGTTATCCGGAGCCATTGATTCTAGGGCAGATGCGATAACCCCGCAAACCGCACGGTTACTTGCGCCACCGCACGGCATGACGCGGACGTGGCGATTGCTTGCCGATACCGTCCAATCGACGCACGATGTCTGCGCTTTGCCAGCGTTGCCGGCTCGAACCCGCTAAAAAGTATCGTCTAGCCTGACCTGAACGTCACCAATGCCCACGTCGGCGGCGCCGTCAGCCAAATGCATCGTGACTTGCTGACCCCGCTGCAGTTTTCGCGGGTCACGCAACGGCTGCCCCTTGGCGTCGAGCACGGCGGCGTAGCCGCGCTGCAGCGTGCGGCGCGGATTGAGCAGTTCGAGTTGCGCCGAGGCATCGGCAAGCCGCTGCGCCGAGCGCTCTGCGCGGCGCGACATCGCGCTTTGCATGCGTTGCGAAAGCAAGGCGACGCGCTCGTGCTGCGATGCGGTATCGGGCACCGCGCGCACCCACCGAAGGCGTAGCATCTCGAAGCGGCTTCGGCGCTGGGCCAGCGGGCGCTCAAGCGCGTGACGCATCCGGTCGCCCAGGTGCGCCAGCGCTCCCCGCTGGCGCGCCAGACGCTCACGCGGCGACACCAGCGCGCGCGACAAGCTGTCGAGTTGCTGGGCTCGCTGCTCGAGGGTGCGCCGCATTGCGCGCGTGAGTCGCTGGCGCTCACGCTCGACGTGACGCAGGCATTCGTCGCGAGCCGCACTGATCATCTCGGCGGCTGCCGTCGGTGTGGGCGCCCGCACATCCGCCACGAAGTCGGCAATCGTGAAATCGGTTTCATGTCCCACGCCGGACACCACCGGCAACGCACTGCGGGCGATCGCGTGCGCCAGCACTTCTTCGTTGAACGCCCACAGGTCTTCGATCGAGCCGCCGCCACGGCAAAGCAGCAGGGCGTCGACCTCGCGACGCGCGTTGGCCGTATCGAGGGCCGCCGCCAGCCGGGTTGCGGCATCGCTTCCCTGCACAGGCGCCGGGTAAACCACCACCGAAACATGCGGCGCGCGCCGGGCGAGCGTTGTCAGCACGTCGCGCAATGCGGCCGCCTGCAACGATGTGACAACGCCCACGCGCCGCGCGTATCGCGGCAACGCGCGCTTACGCGCCACGTCGAACAGTCCGGCAGCGGCGAGCTTTTCCTTGAGCCGCAGAAACGCCTCATACAGATTGCCTTGCCCGGCTCGACGGATCGCTTCGACGTTAAGCTGGACCTCCCCGCGCGGCACGTACATGGAGAGCAGCGCGCGCACTTCGACGCGATCGCCCTCCTTCGGCGAGAAGTCGGCGTGCTGGGCGCGGCCACGGAACATCACGCAGCGCATTTGCGCCTGGGCGTCCTTGATCGAGAAATACCAATGGCCGCTTGCCGCGCGCGTGAAGTTGGAGATTTCGCCGCTGACCCACGCCAGCGGGAAGCTTCGCTCCAGCAGGCCGGCCACGGCTTTGTTCAAATCCGAAACACTGAGCACGCGATCCGCGCCACCAGAGGGCCGGGCGTCGTCGAAAGAGAGATTCATGCGTGTTCGCTGACGAAAAACTGTCCACAGGACCGTTAATTTAAGGGTTTTCGCGCCCGGACGCCCCATTTTTCCTGCACTCCGATGCCAAACCGTTGATTTATCTGGCTTTGCACGGGGTTTCACGGCGGCGCCACAAGGCGATCTGCGCGGCATCGCCAAGATATATTCCGAATCGCCGACATGTTCACAAAGTTATCCACAGGCAGTTGAGGGTTTCTTGGGAATCGTGAATCTGCGGACGTGTTCATTTCTGAAACGTTTTGCTGCTCATTTTTTCATCACAAACCAAAAAGATGCGTCGCGTCAAAGGGTTGGTGAACGTATCCCACGGTTGTCCACACCCTTGTGCTCGTGTGATGTGGAAAACGGTGCTTGCCCATCCCCCCCCTGCACGCTACAGTTCGGACTCGTTTGCTCCATCCCCCGCACCAAGCAAGAGGTCGTCTTTGTTCGCCGTCATCCAGGCCGCCGGCTGGCCCATCTGGCCACTTCTCATCGCCTCCGTCATCGCGCTCGCCCTGATCGTCGAGCGCGCCCTTTCGTTGCGCCGCGCACGCGTGCTGCCGAGTGGTGTGCTCGAAAGCGCGATCACGCTCGCCCGACGCGGCTCGGCCAAACAGGACTCGACCGACGCGTTGGCGCGCGGCTCCATGCTCGGGCGCGTGCTCGCGACCGGCGTTCGCTACGTTGCACACAATCCCCAGGGACCGCGCGACGCTGCGAAGGAAGCATTGGAGGAGACCGGGCGTGCCGTCGCGCATGAACTGGAGCGCTTTCTGCCTGCGCTGGGCACCATCGCGTCGGTCGCGCCGCTCATGGGGCTGTTCGGCACGGTCGTCGGCATGATCGAGATCTTTGGCGCCCAAGACGCCACGGGCACCGACCCGGCGCAACTGGCGCATGGCATTTCGGTGGCGCTCTACAACACGGGTTTCGGTCTGATGATCGCCATTCCCGCGATGATCTTCTACCGCTACTATCGCACCCGTGTGGACGCGTTTCTGGTCGAACTCGAGACGCAGGCGATCCATTTTCTCGATGCCACGCTGCCGCGGCACTGAACCGAGAGACGTGCGATGAATTTCCGTCGAGGTCTCTCCACGCGCGACGAGCCGGAGATCAATCTGATCCCGCTCATCGACGTGCTGCTCGTTATTCTCATCTTTTTGATGGTCACCACGACCTACACGCGCTACACGGCGCTCAAGGTCAACCTCCCGACAGCCGATGCGGAAAAGGCCGTCGTGCCGCCGCGTCAGATCGTGGTTTCGGTCAGTGCCGACGGCAGCTACGCCATCGATCGGCACGCGCTCGCAAAGCGCGATGTCGTGAGTCTCACGGACGCACTGCGTCAAGCCACCGGTCCCGCAAGCGCAGGTGCCGAAGCGCCGGTCGTCGTCATTAACGCCGACGCCAAGAGCGCCCATCAGTCGGTGATCAACGTCATGGAGGCTGCGCGCGAGGCCGGCTTGTCTCGGCTGACGTTTGCCGCACGCTCGACGGCGACCCACGACGCGGCGGGCCAACCGTCCCGATGACGACGCCTTCCTTGCGCCCAGGGACAGCGCGCCGGGCGCGTTCGCGCGCGCTGGTGCCGCGTCTGTCGGGCGCGCTGGTCCATTGGGTGAGCGCGCAGTGGCAACGAAGAGGGCTCATCGCCTGGCTGCTCTGGCCCCTGTCGTGGATTTTCGCCGCCATCGCGGCATGGCGGCGTCTGAGCTTTCGCCTGGGCTGGAGAACGTCGACGCGGCTGCCGGTGCCCGTCGTCATCGTCGGCAACCTCACGGTAGGAGGCACCGGCAAAACCCCAACCGTCATCGCACTCGTGGACGCGCTGCGTGCGCATGGCTACACGCCCGGTGTGCTCTCGCGCGGGTACGGGGCAACGCTGTCACGCCCGACGGAAGTGGACGCGACGGCACGTCCCGAGGCTGTCGGTGACGAGCCCCTGCTCATCGCCAAGCGCACGGGCGTGCCGGTGTGGGTGTGGCCGTCACGGGTCGAAGGTGGCCGTGCCCTGCTGGCCGCGCATCCGGCATGCGACGTCATTGTCTGCGACGACGGGCTTCAGCATTACGCGCTCGCGCGCGATGTCGAGATCGCCGTGTTCGATCACCGGCTGGGCGGCAACGGCTTCCTACTGCCCGCCGGGCCGTTGCGCGAGCCGCTCTCGCGGCGGCGCGACGCCAATCTCATCAACGATCCGTACGGGAAAACGCTCCCCGAGTGGCCCTGCACGTGGCGATTGACGCTCACGCTGGGCAACGCCTGGTGCGTGAGCCAGCCCGCCCTGACTCGGGCGATTTCGCACTTCGTTGGCAAACGCGTGCTGGCGGCGGCCGGTATTGGCGCGCCCGAGCGCTTTTTCGCTGCACTGCGTGCCGCGGGCCTGCAAGTCGAAACGCTGGCCTTGCCCGATCATTACGACTTTGCGACGAATCCGTTCGACGGCGTCGCGGCCGATGCCATCCTGATTACCGAAAAGGATGCAGTAAAATGCGTCACCTGGTCCGACCCGCGCGTGTGGGCCGTGCCTGCCGAGGCGGCGCTCGATGCACGCCTCGTTTCACTGGTAGTGGAGAAATTGCGTGGACAACCGACTGTTTGAGATTCTCGTCTGCCCGTTGTGCAAGGGCCCCCTGGAGTACGACAAGAAAGCCCAGGAGCTGATTTGCCACGCAGACAAGCTCGCCTATCCGATTCGTGACGGCATCCCCGTCATGCTGGCCGATGAGGCGCGCCAATCTGTCGAAGGCACGCCCGTGCCGCTGAAAGACGACAAATCTGCATCGTGAGCGATTCGATCCATCCCGTCGATTTTGTCGCAGTGGTGCCCGCGCGCCTCGCGTCGACGCGTCTGCCCAACAAGCCGCTCGCCGATATCGGCGGCAAGCCGATGGTGGTGCGCGTTGCCGAGCGGGCGCGTGAGTCGGGCGCGTCTCAGGTCGTTGTGGCCACCGACGCACAGCGTGTGGTCGATGCCGTGTCGATGCACGGCTTCGATGTTGCTTTGACGCGCGCGGATCATCCGACCGGCACCGATCGTCTTGCCGAGGTGGCGGTTCAACAGGGCTGGTCCGACGACACCATCGTCGTCAATGTACAAGGCGACGAGCCGCTTATCGATCCACGCCTGGTGCACGCGGTGGCGGCACATCTGGCCGAGCATCCGGAATGTGCGCTGGCGACCGCAGCCCACCCGATTACCGACAACGCGGAGATTTTTTCTCCAAACGTCGTCAAGGTTGTGCTCGACGCGCATGGCCGCGCGCTCTATTTCTCCCGTGCCCCCATCCCGTGGTCGCGCGATGCATGGTCCGCCGGACTTGCGGATACGGCGACCCTGCCGGCGCCCGCCACCCCTGTTTTTCGTCACATTGGCCTTTACGCCTATCGCGCCAAATTTCTGCGCAGCTATCCGAGCCTGCCGCAGGCGCCGATCGAGATGGCCGAGTCGCTCGAACAACTCCGCGCGCTCTGGCATGGGGAACGCATTGCCGTGCTCGTGACCGACGACGCACCGCTGCCCGGCGTCGACACGGCGGAAGACCTCGAACGCGTTCGGGCGTTGCTGCAAAACTGAAGCCCCATCGAGCGCGAACGCCGGCATCGATACGTCTTCGGATCGGGCGCGAACGCGTCCCGGAAATCGCACCCGCTCAACGCACGCGAGTCGGCAAAACGGCGCCGGGCGGGCACGCCGTGGCATAATCGCTCTGATTCTCGCGAGCAGACCCCCGGTCGCGCGCGACGCGCCCTGTCGAGCGCGTTGCCTGCGCGCAGTGCGGTTGGCCGGTCGCTGGACCCGTAACCGCCCGAGATCGCCGGAGAACGCACCTGCTCGCCGCACGCACAGCATTCGCAAATCACAAACTTTCAGGAGTCATCGATGCGTCTGATTTTGTTGGGGGCACCCGGGGCCGGCAAGGGCACCCAAGCCACTTTCATCAAGGAAAAATTCGGCATCCCGCAAATTTCGACCGGCGACATGCTGCGCGCCGCGATCAAGGAAGGCACCCAACTCGGCCTCGAAGCCAAGCGGTATATGGACGCTGGCGACCTCGTGCCGGACGCCGTCATCATCGGCATGGTGCGTGAACGGCTGAGCGCCGACGACTGCAAGACCGGCTATCTGTTCGACGGTTTCCCGCGCACGATTGCGCAGGCTGAAGCCATGAAGGACGCCGGCGTCGCCATCGACTTCGTGCTCGAGATCGACGTACCGTTCGACGAAATCATTACCCGCATGAGCGGTCGCCGCACGCACCCGGCGTCGGGCCGTACGTATCACGTCACGTTCAACCCGCCCAAGGTCGAAGGCAAGGACGATGTGACCGGCGAGCCGCTCGTGCAGCGCGACGACGACAAGGAAGAAACCGTCAAGAAGCGCCTGACCGTGTACGAATCGCAAACCAAGCCGCTCGTGGCCTACTACTCGGATTGGGCTTCGCATGGCAGCCCCGGCGCGAAGGTCGCGCCGCCGCAGTATCGAAAGATCTCGGGTCAGGGCAGCGTGGAAGAAATCCGTGCGCGCGTGTTCGACGCATTGAAGTAAGCAAGTTACCGTCGCCCCCCGTGCCCCGGTGCTACACGCACCCTGCCCGGTGAGGTCGACGTCGATGACGCCATGGAAAAAGGCGGCCAGGTCACACTGGTCCGCCTTTTTTGCCAAGGAAGCAAGCCCCATGGACAATCGGCGCAATGAATTCCCGATCGTCGGCGGCACGTCAGCGCCTGTCGCGGCGACATCGATTGCGCGGGCATCGCCCCAGGCAACAGGCAACCGGTAACAGGCGAACAGGCGAACAGGCGAACAGGCAAGCAGCAGAGCCGTAGGCGTCGACAACTCGCAGGCCCGCGACGCCATCGCGCGTCATTCGGGTCGGACTGTGACTACAATGGAATGCCGAACGCACTTTGCGGTCGGCTCACGCGCCGGGGGCGGTTGCCGGTGCTCCCGCATTCTCCCGTTCCCCCGAGGCAGGAGGCTGGCATGAAATCACTGGCACAACAGATGTCGTTCTACCAGCGGTATCACCGAAGTCCCAAGAATCGTCTCACGCATTTCTTCGGCGTTCCCATGATCATCCTCGCTGTCATGCAGGCGTTTTCGTGGCTGCCGCTCGGCCCGAGCGGACTGAACGTCGCGCATGTGATCGTGCTGGTGCTGCTCATGTACTACTTTCTGCTCGATGTCCCCCTGGCGCTCGCCATGACCGTCTTTTTCGCGTTGCTGCTGGCCATCACCCAGCATCTGGCGAAACTGTCGTGGCCCTGGGGGCTGACCGTCTTTGGCGTACTCTTCGTGGGAGGCTGGATCAT
Organism: Pandoraea sp.; assembly: GCF_041919235.1. NCBI lineage: Bacteria > Pseudomonadati > Pseudomonadota > Betaproteobacteria > Burkholderiales > Burkholderiaceae > Pandoraea > Pandoraea sp. The sequence continues at coordinate 106,431 of NZ_JAYRUC010000010.1, read as the reverse complement.
TCAACTGATCGGCCATCATTTCGAAGGCCGCAAGCCCGCCCTGCTCGACAACGTCTTCCAGATTTTCATCGCTCCGATGTTCCTGATGGCCGAAGTGTTCTTTCATTTCGGTTACAAGCGAGGGCTGCAACGGCGCGTCCAGGAGTTGGCGGCGCAATCGGTATGATTGACGGCCTGGCCCCGACGCGCGGCGTGAACGGTTGAAAGCGTCGTGACAGGCACGGGCGCTTGCATCCACGACGACGGCGTGACTGGCGAACCGGTGTGTCGGGCGTATCTGGCGTATCTGGCGTATCTGGCGTATCTGGCGTATCTGGCGTATCTGGCGTATCCAGTGTATCCGGCGCAACGCCACGGCCGGTGCCTACCCGTGACTGCCCGGGCGCCGGCTCAGATCATCGAGCACCTGACGAATCGCGTAGGCGTCGTCGGCGTCGGGACGTTCGCCCAGATAGCGTTCGAGATCGTCTTGCGCCGGACGTACCAACCCGAGACGCGCATAGGCCAACCCGCGGTCCCGCTTTTCAACGGGATGGTCGGGCAACACGAGCACCATGCGCTCCTGCACCGCCAACAGGCGTTCCCATCGCTCGCTTTGCGTGTAAACCGCTCGCAGGTTGCGTAGCATCCGCGCCAGGATGTCGCGCGGTGTTGCCGGTTCCAGAAACGGGTGCAGCAATGCCCACAGCGCCAACTCCTGAATCGGCTCGGCGCTTTCGTCTCGATAGTGCTTCAGATAGGGCTCGACCATTTCCAACAGCCGTTGCGGAGAGAGTGAGTCGCCCGAGAGCGGGTCGATGACCACGTCGCCGGCCGGCACGGCAAGCCTCAGCAGGAAATGACCGGGGAACGACAGGCCACGCAGCGGCAAGCCAATCTGGTGACCGATCTCCATGCACAGCACGGCCAATGAAATGGGGATACCGCGACGTCGATCCAGCACCATGTGCAGGTGACTGTTATCGGGATCGTAATAGTCGTTCTGGTTGACGGCGAAGCCGAGTTCTCGAAAGAAGAAGTGATCGAGCAACTGAAGCTTCTGCAGCGGTCCGGCGTCGGTCGGCAGGCGCTTGGCCAGACGCGCGGCAAGCGCGTCGATCTGGGTCAGCGTGTCCTGCACGTCGAGATCCGGATAGACGTCCTGTGCAATTGCGATGGCCGCTTCGGTCAGTGGCAGACCGTCGTCAGACGCGACCAGCGCAGCAAAGTACTCGAGAATGCGATTCGCCATGCGGTATCCGTGGATTCTGCCGAGCACGCAGCTCGTTAGTGATCACTAGCGAGTCCGTCGGCGGAAGAAGGAGAAGTTGAATCCCATGAGGAATAATGCCCCGAAATACACCACGCCGCATAGCACCAGACTTGCACCGAGCAAAGCAATGCGCGAGAGCGGCCGCGCGGCCAGCGCCACCCAGTCGAAACTCTGCGTGAACCACAGCAACACGCCCGCGAGAATCAGGCAAGCGGCCAGCAACTGCACGAAGAACAAACGCCAACCGGGCGCCGGCCGATAGATGCCTCGCTTGTACAGGCCCGCGAACAGCAGCGCCGCGTTCATGCACGCCCCGACGCCAATCGACAGCGACAGCCCCGCATGGGCAAACCAACGCACGAAAAGCACGTTTGAGAGCTGCGTGGCAATGAGGACCACCACGGCGATCTTCACCGGCGTCTTGATGTCCTGCTTGGCGTAAAAACCCGGCGCCAGAATCTTGATGAGAATCAGGCCAACCAACCCGATGCCATACGCAGTCAGCGCATGCGCCGTCATCGCGACGTCAGTCGCGTCGAAACGGCCGTACTGATAGAGCGTTGCGGTCAGCGGCTCGGCGTACACGAATAGCCCGACGGCGCTCGGCATCGCCAGCAGGAATGTCAGGCGCAGGCCCCAGTCCAGCAGGGCGGAATACTCGGCGGTGTCGCCGTCGGCGTGGGCGCGGGACAGACTCGGCAGCAGGATCGTGCCCAGTGCCACCCCCAGAAGCGCGGTCGGAAACTCCATCAACCGGTCGGCATAAGCGAGCCACGACACACTGCCCTGCGCGAGGTGCGACGCAATATTGGTATTGATGATCAGGCTCACCTGCGCCACCGACACGGCGAGCGTCGCCGGCACCATCTTCGCGAGCACTCGTTTGACCCCGGTGTTGCGTAGCGCCGCAGCGATATTGATCGTAATGCGCGGCAGCATGCCGATACGCGCGAGCGCCGGGAGCTGGATGAGCAGTTGCAGCACGCCGCCGACGATCACGGCGTAGGCCAGGGCATAGACTGGCGTTTTCAGGTGCGGCGCGACCCAGAGCGCCGCGACGATCGAACTGATATTGAGCAGTACGGGAGCGACCGCCGGCATCGAGAACTGACGCCAGGTGTTGAGCACCCCGGCGGCGAGCGTGGTGATCGAGATGAGCGTGATGTATGGAAACATCACGCGGGTCATGAAAACGGCGGAGTCGAACGTGCCATTCTCGCGCGAGAGGCCTGCCGCGACGGCATAGACCACCCCGGACGCCCCGAGCACCCCGGCAACCGTGATCGCCAGCAATACCCAGAACAGCACCGTGGTGACGGAATCGACGAGGGTTTTCGTCTCCTGCGCGCTACGCTGCGATTTGAATTCGGCCAGAATTGGAACGAATGCCTGCGAAAACGCCCCTTCGGCGGACAGGCGGCGCAGCAGATTGGGGATGCGGAACGCGACATTGTAGGCGTCGGTCATGGGACCGGCACCGAACATGCGCGCGATGAGAATTTCACGGACCAGACCGGTGATGCGCGAAAGCATCGTAAAACCGCTGACCGTAGCGAGAGCTTTGAGCAAATTCATGTTGCGCGTATTATACGCACAGCCCCGCAGCAAAGAAGTTGCAATTTCCGTTGGCCTTCGGCTATAATCGACGGTTTCGAAGTCAATGGATTGCTTCCTGGCCACCGTGTCTCCCAGGGAGCCGAGCCAAACTGCATAGAAGCCGCATCAGGCGGAGCAATTCAAGGAATTCACCGAACATGGCAAATACCGCACAAGCACGCAAGCGCGCGCGTCAAACCGTTAAGATCAACGCTCACAACTCGGCGCTGCGTTCCCGTCTGCGCACGGCCGTGAAGGCTGTCCGCAAGGCTATCGCCAAGGGCGATCAAGCCGCTGCCAAGGAAGTGCTGCGCACGTCGGCAAAGACGATCGACATCATCGCTGACAAGAAGATCGTCCACAAGAACACGGCCGCTCGTCAAAAGAGCCGCCTGTCGGCCGCCATCAAGGCGATGTCGGCTGCTGCCTAAGTCAGCGCAAGCTGCAAAGCAGTACCCGTTGCTTGCCGGTTCCGACCACGGTCGGAACACTAAAAAGCCCGCTTCATGCGGGCTTTTTTCTTTGGGATGCTCGGCAAAGCCCCCCTCCTCCACCGCCGTGTCCACCCTCTGTGTCCGTCCTCTGTGTCCGTCCTCTGTGTCCAACCCTCTATATAGCCCTCAAGCTCGGCGCATGCGCGCCCATGGGTGACGCGGCAGACGAATGCACGCGCGGCTTACAGGCGAACGCGACCCTGTTCGGCGTGCCGCATGTACGGAAAAGTCTGGGAATATCCCGCGAGCACGCAGGCATTGATGACATCGAGGCCCCACAACAGGCAGGGCGCTTGCGGATCGACGGTGAGCCAGGGCCAAAGGCCCGGTACTCACGTCTGGCCGAACAACGGCCATGGGGGGATTACTTGACGTCGGGGACGAAGCAGGCTTCGGTCAGTTGCAAATCGTTGTCACGGGCGAAATTCATCACGAAATCAAAAGCCATCGGCTCGATGTCGCGCAGTCGCTCGTCAACCACAACACATTTGACGTCGCCCACCATAATCGGACGCACGTAGGGGGAGTACTGCATGTATGCGTTCGGGCCGGTATTGCTTCGGCCGCAGAACGACACGGCGCCGCACAGACGCTCCGCCCAGTCACTCGGCCGGAACTTCTTGCCACCCCGGGTGAGCCCCTGGATGAAATACTCGCGCGCGGAAACCTCGTCGGTCATATCGCTCAATCACCTCTAAAAACACCTGGCCAGCCATACGCGGGTAGCGTCGGCGACAGAGTAGGTATTATATCTTATATAAGACTCAAACCCGTCCCCCACCCGAGCTGCAGATGTTTTTTTCAGTCTTGCCAACCGTTTTCGGCTATGCAGCAGCGGGCTCGATCATACGCTTTTCATGTGACGGCAAAACGATTTGGTAGACTAGCGCTTGTTCCCCTGAAGCCAGCAATCGATAGAACACCTTCACGCGCCTGATCGGGGGACAGGCCTCAAGGCTTGTTCGTCGTGCCGTAAGCGAGCGAGTTCCCTTCGAATTCCCGCGATATCGGCCTCCAGCAGAACATCCAAATGACCACCGCCAAACCCATCAAGCATTACCTTCAGTTTTCGGATCTGACGCTCGACGAGTACGACTACGTGCTCGAGCGCACCCGCATTCTCAAGAAGAAGTTCAAGAACTACGAGACCTACCACCCGCTGCACGACCGCACGCTGGCGATGATCTTCGAGAAAAGCTCGACCCGCACACGCCTGTCGTTCGAAGCGGGGATTCACCAGTTGGGCGGACACGCTGTGTTTCTGAACACGCGCGACACGCAGCTTGGCCGAGGCGAGCCGATCGAAGACGCCGCCCAGGTGATCTCGCGAATGACCGACATCATCATGATTCGCACCTTCGGTCAGGAGATTCTCGAGCGCTTCGCGCAACACTCACGCGTGCCCGTGATCAACGGCCTGACCAACGAATATCATCCGTGCCAGGTCATGGCGGACATTTTCACGTACCTTGAGCATCGCGGGCCGATCAAGGGCAAAACCGTGACGTGGATTGGCGACGCCAACAACATGTCGTACACCTGGATTCAGGCCGCCGAGATCTTCGGCTTCCAGTTCAACATCTCCACGCCGCCGGGTTACCGTCTCGATCACGCTCGGGTGGCCGAATCGGCCCGCCCGTTCGTGCGCGAATTCGATGATCCGCGCCAGGCCTGCGAAGGCGCCGATCTCGTGTCGACCGACGTCTGGACGAGCATGGGCTTCGAAGCGGAAAACGAGGTGCGCAAAGCCGCCTTCGCGCAATGGTGCGTCAACGGCGATCTGATGCAGCGCGCGAAACCCGACGCCCTGTTCATGCACTGCCTGCCCGCACATCGTGGCGAAGAAGTGTCTGCCGAGGTGATCGACGGCACGCAGAGCGTGGTATGGGATGAAGCGGAGAACCGTCTGCACGTACAAAAGGCACTCATGGAGTTCCTGATGCTGGGTCGCGTGTAACAGCGTAACAGCCAGCCCCGCAGTGCAATCAACGCCCGGACTCGCGCAATGCTGTCCGGGCGCTTCGCCGAACATCGACCGCCCGCCACGCGCCCCGATCCCCCCCGCCGTCCCACCGCCCCACCGCCCCACCGCTCTTAGCGTTCCGCTATCATCACTGTCGCGCCGCCGTCGTTCATCGGCGTGCGTTTCATTGCAGCACATTGCACTCCATCAGGTCCATCAGGTCCGTCAGGTCCGTCAGGTCCGTCAGAGCGTTTCATGTTTTGCACCAAAACGAGGCAAATTCGTTGTGCAATGCACAAACCGGCGACGGGTGGACGTCTGAAACGTGCTAGCATGAATTCACGCTTGCTCCGTCGGAGCAGGCTTATCGACGATCCATCGCGACTTTCCGTCGCATTCGACACCGCATTCGGTCATGACGCAAAACGCAACGCAGTTCGACAACGTTTCCGTAATCAAGCGTGCCAACACCTATTTCGAAGGCAAGTGTGTTTCACACACCGTTCTGTTTCAGGACGGCACTCGCAAGACACTGGGCGTGATCTTTCCGGCCACGCTCCAGTTCGGGACCGATGCGCCTGAAATCATGGAAGTCACGGGCGGCCGCTGCCGCATTCGCCTGGCCGGTCAGACCGAATGGCAGGAATACGCCGCCGGTCAGCAATTCTCCGTGCCGGGTAATAGCAAGTTCGATATCGAGGTCGTGGAGACGCTCGATTACGTTTGCCACTACGGCTAACCGACCGGCCAGTATCGCCATGACGCGGGACCTCCCGCGTCATGGCCCTCTCGGCCGGTTCAGCGCGGCCCGGCGCCGCTACTCACTATGTCGAGTCTGCCCCCCGAATCTGCCAACCCTGCTGCCGGCGACCTGTCCTCTGTAACCCCTGCCGATGCACTGGACACGGCCCAGCCCGCTGCGCTGAGCGCTTCCACCACGGCCCCGCACAACGGCGCGAGTACCGACCTCGAACCGAGCGACGTGCCGCTGCTCCCGCCAGACGGACTCACGCGCCCCGCACAAACCGTGAAGGCGCCGAGAAAACCCGCCGCCCCTCGCGCGCGCAAGCGCACGCCCGTCACGGACGACGCCCTCGCGACCATTGCCGCAAAGGGCAGCGCCGGGACATCCGAGGCTCGCCCCACATCCGGCCCCTCTCGATCCACGAAGCCCGAGCGCAGTCGTCGCGGCCCCGCGAAGCGAAAAGGCATCGACCTGGGGTTGCAAGGCGGTGGCGCACACGGCGCGTACACGTGGGGCGTGCTCGACAAACTGCTTGAGGACGGACGTCTCGAGTTCGAGGGGATCAGCGGCGCCTCGGCAGGCACCATGAACGCGGTTGTACTGGCGCATGGACTGCTGGATCGTCCGGGCGTCGATCCGCGCGAGAAGGCGCGTGAAGCGCTGCACGGTTTCTGGCTCGGCGTGTCGCAGGCGGGTTCGTCGGCGAGCGCATGGGCGCAGACCGTCTTCAGTTGGCTCAACGGCCGGCCGACCGAGTACCCCGTCTGGCACGACTGGATGCAGAGCATGCAGCAATGGATGATGCCATTCTCGCAACCTACGGCCGAAATCAACCCGCTGCGCACCGTGCTTGAAGCGCAGGTCGATTTCGAGCGGCTGCGCGAGAGCACCGCGACGCATCTGTTCGTTTCGGCAACCAACATCCGCACCGGCAACATCCGCATCTTCCGCACGCATGAAATCACGCTCGACGTTGCAATGGCGTCGGCGTGCCTGCCGTGGCTGTTCAAACCGGTGAAAATCGACGAAGAGTTTTACTGGGACGGCGGCTATCTGGGCAACCCGGCGCTCTACCCGTTCTATTACGAGACGCTCACGAGCGACATCCTGATCGTCCACATCAACCCGATCGAGCGTAAAGAGAAGCCAGTGCTGCCGGGGCAGATCATGAACCGTGTGAACGAGATCACGTTCAACGCGTCGCTGCAACGCGAATTCCGCGCCATTTCCTTCGTGCACAAACTGATCGACGAAGGATGGCTCAAGCCCGAGTTTCGCAAGCGTCTGAAGTATCCGCTGATTCACTCGATTCGCGCAGACAAGGAATTGTACGATTTGTCGTCATCGACGAAATTCGTGACCGACTGGCATTTCCTCACCACACTGCGCGACCGTGGACGTGACGCCGCAAGCCGTTGGCTCGATGAGCACTTTGCAGACGTCGGCGTGCGTTCCACCGTCGATCTGCGGCGCGACTATCTGCAGCGCCTGCCCGACGCCACCGCGATCAAAGCATGACCGGTTCGGGCTCGAGCGCGATGTCGAAGCGCGCCCGCACGCTGGCCTGCACGGCACGCGCGAGCGCAACGATATCGGCCCCGCTCGCGCCGCCGCGATTGACGAGCACCAGCGCCTGGCGCTCATGCACGCCCGCTTGTCCCAGCGACTTGCCGCGCCAGCCGCATTGATCGATCAACCAGCCGGCGGCGACTTTCCAGGTGCCGTCCGCCTGGGCGTAGCCGACTGCCTGCGGGAATCGCTCGCGCAGCGCGGCAAACGTTGCCGCATCCACCACAGGGTTCTTGAAGAAGCTGCCCGCATTGCCGAGTTCGGATGGATCGGGCAATTTGCGACGACGAATGTCCGCGACGGCATCGAAGATCTGCCGCGCATTCGGCCGATCGATGCCCGCCTGTGCGAGCGTGCGCGACACGTCCGCATAGCCGGTGACGGGTTGCCACGGCTGCGGCAGTCGCAAGGTGACCGAGACGATGATGTAACGCCCCGGTTCGCGCTTGAATAGAGAGTCACGGTAGCCAAACGTGCAAGCGTCGCGCGCGAGCGTCACGAACGTTCCCGTCGTCGTGTCGAGCGCCCGCACCTGGGCCAGGCGCTCGGCGAGTTCCAGCCCGTAGGCGCCGATGTTCTGGATGGGCGCCGCACCGAGTGTGCCCGGGATCAGGGCGAGGTTTTCCAGGCCGGGGCAGTCGTGCGCAAGCGTCCAGTCGACGAACGCGTGCCAGACCTCGCCAGCGCCGCCGCGTACATAGCGCGCGTGCGCGTCGTCTGCGAGCCTTTCGCGGCCGCGAATCGCCATTCGGAACACCACACCGTCGAAGTCACGCGTGAGCACCACATTGCTGCCGCCACCGAGCACGAGACGCGGCAGTCCTCTCAGTTCAGGCATCGCGAGCGCGTCAAGCAGCGCCGCCTCGCTGTCGATCGTCACGACAAAGCGTGCGGTGGCCGGCAAACCGAAGGTATTGAATTCGCGCAGACTGACGTCGCGTTGCAACTGAGGCATGGAGTATGAAGAAGTCAGTGGGGGCCGCCGTGCCGGACATCGCCCGAATGGGACGCGGGACCGGCGGCTGAATTACAATGTCGGGCGAACGAATTTTGCGCATCATTATACCGGCCGCGCGACCCTGACCCGCGTCGCTCGGACGCCCCGGACTTCTCGGGCTTCCCGGATACCCCCGATACCCGGGAAGCCCCGGGCGGACACGCCGGTGACGCCCAACCCGCAGGGCACGCCCAGCGTGCCATTTCACGAACCCTTTGCATTTCAGGAGAGCCAGATGCCATCGTTTGACGTGGTTAGCGAAGCCAACATGGTAGAGGTCAAGAACGCCATCGAGCAGGCCAACAAGGAAATCTCGACGCGATTCGACTTCAAGGGATCGGACTCGCGCGTCGAGCACAAGGAGCAGGAACTCACGCTCTTCGCCGACGACAACTTCAAGCTCGATCAGGTCACACAGGTGCTCATCAGCAAGATGGCCAAGCGCAATGTCGACGTGCGCTTCCTCGACTATGGCAAGGTCGAGAAGGTGAGCGGCGACAAGGTCAAGCAGGTCGTCAAGGTGAAGAAGGGCGTCGAAGGCGATCTGGCCAAGAAGATCGTGCGCCTGATCAAGGACAGCAAGATGAAGGTGCAGGCAAGCATCCAGGGCGATAGCGTACGCATCTCGGGTGCCAAACGCGACGACCTGCAAAGCGCCATGGCGCTGTTGCGCAAGGATGTGACCGACACCCCGCTCGACTTCAACAACTTCCGCGACTGACCCGCGCGAGCGCGCAGCAGACCCACGAAACCCGCAGACTCGCTGCGGGTTTTTTCATGGCCGAAACCGTCCGGGTGTCGGCCGGGTTGCCCGAGACAGCGGCTTTACTTCTTTTGCCCGATGCGGCTTTCCTGACCTGCGATCAGCTTGCCGATGTTCGCGCGGTGCCGGTAGACCAGCAGCATCGCCATGACGATCACCGCCGGTGCATACGGACCGAAGCCGAACATGAACACGTAGTAGAGCGGTGCGAACGCGGCCGCCACCAGTGCGGCAAGCGACGAATAGCGGAAGAAGATCGCAATGATGAGCCAGGTGGCCATGACGGCCAGCCCCAGAATCGGGTTGATGGCAAACAGCACGCCGGCAGCGGTCGCCACGCCTTTGCCGCCCGCAAAGCGCAGGAACACCGGATACAGATGGCCGACGAAGACCGCGAGGGCCACGCCCGCGAGACCCAGATCGCCCACGCCCCAGGCGTCGGCGAAGCGCGCCGCGAGATACACCGCGAGCCAGCCCTTCAAGGCGTCGCCGATCAACGTGAGCACGGCCGCTTTCTTGTTGCCGGAGCGCAGCACGTTCGTGGCGCCCGGGTTGCCCGATCCGTAGCTGCGCGGGTCGGCGAGCCCCATCGTTCGGCTGACGATCACCGCAAAGGACACCGAGCCGATCAGATAGGCGAGAACGATAAAAACCAGTGTGGCCATGAACGTCGAGCGTGAGCAGAAATAGTGATGGCCGCCATTCTACTTGAGCCGGTCCACCCCCCCATACTGACAAACACGGGGTTGCACCGCGCGCGCAGCCCTCAGACCGGCGCACATCACCGTTTGACGGGCGCTACTCGTCGTTCAATGCGCAGGCGACCGGCTTGGCCGCCAACGTATTAACCAGCACCTGCGGTGCAATGCCGATGAGATACCCGCGTCGCCCGCCATTGATGAATATCTGCGGCAAATCGAGGATCGACGCTTCCACATACACCGTCATCGCACGCCGGGTGCCGAACGGCGACGTGCCGCCCACCAGATACCCCGAATGGCGCTGGGCCACGTCCGGTTTGCAGGGTTCCACGCGCTTGGCGCCGATCTGACGCGCCAGATTCTTCGTCGAGACGGTTCGGTCGCCGTGCATGAGCACGATCAACGGCCGGGCTTTTTCGTCCTCCATGACCAGCGTCTTGACGACGGCGTGTTCGTCCGCGCCCAACTGGCGTGCCGACTCCGCGGTCCCGCCATGCTCGACGTATTCGTAGACGTGTTCGGTAAAGGCCACTTTCTTTTGCTTCAGAAACTGCGTGGCGGGCGTTTCCGAGACGTGTTTGCTCTTACTCATGGGCGCCTATTGTAATGAAACGCAGCCGTTGCTGCGGCCCAGGAATGTGGGTGTCCCAAGCGCCCTGGCCGCCGGCGTACTGCCCGAAGCAGCCGTCGGCATTACAATGCGGCCATGTCTGCCACTCCCGTCACCTCGCCTCAGGACACGTTCGCCGCCACCTTGCTCGCGAATCTGCCCGCACGCATCGACACGCTACCTGCGCGCATCGCCGCGCAAACGCCCGCACGCACCGCCCTGATCGACGACTTCGGACGTCTGACCTACGGGGATCTGGCGCACGCCGTCAGCGCCTGCGCCGAGCGCCTGCGCGCGCACGGCGTGCGGGGCGGCGATCGGGTGATGATCGTCGGCGAGAACGGCATCGCGTATGTGGTGCTGCTACTCGCCGTGGCCGCCCTCGACGCCTGGCCGCTGCTCTGCAATGCGCGGCTCTCCCCGTCAGAGTTGAGCGTCATTCGCGATCACGCCCGGCCACGCTGCGCGATTTACACCGTCGACGCCTCTCCCGACGCCGCCGCACACGCCCGGGCGGACGCCGCCAAGGTGGTCTGGACGGAACTTGCCTTGGGGGCCATTGCGGCGTCCGACGCCGACCCCGAGAGCCTCGCCGAGCCGGTGCAGGCCGACCCGGCGTTGCAATGCGCGGCGCTCATCTACACCACGGGCACGACAGGCACCCCCAAGGGCGTTTGTCTCTCGCATCGCAATCTGATGTTCATCGCGGCAGTGTCGAGCCGCTTGCGTCGCGTAAGCGCCGACGATATCGCGTACGCCGTGCTGCCGATCTCGCATGTGTATGGACTGACATCCGTCTGCCTCGGCACGCTATACGCTGGCGGAACGCTACGGCTCGCAGCGCGCTTCAGCCCCGAAGCGGTACTCGACTCGCTTGCCCATGACGGGCTGACGATCCTCCAAGGCGTGCCCGCCATGCACGCGCGCCTGATGGCCTATGTCGCGCGGCAGAACCGATCGCTCGCCGCACCGCGTTTGCGCTTCGTCTACTCGGGGGGATCGCCACTCGATGCTGCGCTCAAGGCGCGTGTCGAGGCGTTCTACGGCCTGCCCATTCACAACGGTTACGGCCTGACGGAGAGCAGCCCGACGGTCTCGCAAACGCTGCTCGATGCGCCGCGCGAGGATTGTGCCGTCGGCCCGGCGATCCCCGGGGTCGCGGTACGGATCGTCGATGGCGACGGGCGCGATCTGCCCGAGGGCGAGGTGGGAGAACTCTGGGTGCGTGGCCCGAACGTGATGCTCGGGTACTACCGCGCCCCGGAACTCACCGCCGCGACGGTGAGCGCAGACGGCTGGTTACGCACCGGCGATCTGGCACGCCGCACCGCTGATGGTGCGCTTTTCCTCGCAGGACGCGCCAAGGAACTCATCATCCACTCCGGCTTCAACGTCTACCCGATCGAAGTCGAGCAGGCGCTCACCAGCCATCCGGACGTGCTTCAAGCCGCAGTCCTCGGACGGCCCGACGAAGACAATGAACAGGTGATCGCGTTCGTCGAAGCGCGCCCCGGCCATGTCATCGACGTGACATCGCTGGCCGCGTGGGCGGCGAAGCGCTTGGCGCCATACAAGCGTCCGGCGCAGATTCGTGTGTTGAGCGCCTTGCCCGCCGCGTCGACGGGCAAGGTGCTCAAACACAAGCTCAAAGCGATGCTTTGACGGCGTAGCGGCGTGGCGGCATAGCGGCGTGGCGGCACGGCTCGCGGCTCGCGTACCGCGTACCGCGATCACCCTCGCGGATGATGCTGCGCATGCAGCGACTTGAGCCGCTCGCGGGCAACGTGCGTGTAGATCTGCGTGGTGGAGATGTCGGCGTGGCCGAGCAACAACTGCACCACGCGCAGATCGGCACCGTGATTGATCAAATGGGTCGCGAAGGCATGGCGCAGCGTATGCGGCGAGAGCGGCGCACGAATGTCCGCCTGCAACGCATAGCGCTTGATCAAATACCAGAAGGCCTGCCGTGTCATGCCCTCGCCGCGTTGCGTGACAAACAGCGTGTCGCAGGCGCGACCGGCGAGCAACACACCACGACTCTGGGCCAGATAGCGCGTGAGCCAGCCGTTGGCCTCTTCGCCGAACGGCACCAGGCGCTCCTTCGCGCCTTTGCCGAAAATGCGCAGCACGCCTTCGTTCAATCCCACTTCGATGGTCTTGAGCGCCACCAGCTCCGACACACGCAGACCGCTCGCGTACATCAACTCGAGCATCGCACGGTCGCGCAGACCGAGCGGCTGGGTCAGATCGGGGGCACCCAGCAACGCTTCGACCTGCGCCTCGGACAAGGTCGTGGGCAGCCGCTGGGCACGCTTCGCACACGCAATGCGCAGGCACGGATCGTGCGGCACGATGTGTTCGCGCAACGCCCATTGATAGAAGCGCTTGAAGACGGACAGACGACGGTTCACGCTACTCGCCAAACTCTCGCGACGCCAGCCGAGATAGGCAGAGAGCGCAGCCTCGTCCACGCCGTCGAGCGAGGTCTCGCGCTTGGCGGCCAACCATTCCGCGAAGAGGCGCAGATCACGTCGGTACGCCTCGAGCGTGTTGCGCGCGAGACCGTCTTCGAGCCAGATCGTGTCGCAGAACTGGTCGATGAGCGTCGCGCTGCGCACGTACGTGACGCCGTCTAGATCGAAGACGAGCGGGGATGAAGCATCGTGGTCGCGGCCGTGGTCGGTGTCGACCTCGGTCGCGTTGCGTGCCGGCGTGGTCAAGCGGTGGCTCCTTCCTGGGTCAGTGCCCATTCGACATGTTCGCGCACAAGCGCCGAGGGGTGATCGCGGCGCGCCTGCAAGGCGCTGCGCAGCGGTGCGCGCGCGCCGGGGTCGGCCGTTTCGCGCAATGCATTGCCGAGTCCGACGGACAGATTGCGCAGCCATCGCTCGTAGCCAATGCGGCGAATGGGGCTACCCGCCAGCTTTTCCATGAAGTCCGCTTCGCTCCAGGCAAACAATTCCACGAGCGAGGCGCAGTCGAGCCGGTTGCGCGGAGCGAAATCGGCGAGTGGCGACGGCTGAGCAAATTTGTTCCACGGACAATAGAGCTGGCAATCGTCGCAGCCGTAAATACGATTGCCCATCTTCGCGCGCAAGCCCTCGGGAATCGAACCTTTGTGTTCAATCGTCAGATACGACACGCACAACCGCGCATCGACGCGGAACGCCTCGGTAATCGCCCCGGTCGGGCAGACGTCGCGGCATCGCTGGCATTGCCCGCAGTGCTCGCCGCGCTGCATGCCCCGCCGCTCGCCCTCGCGCCCCCCCTCGCCCTCGCCCCCGCGCGCCGCCTCATCGGGCGCGCGCGCGTCGTCGACGTCCACCGGCAGCGGTATGTCGACAAAGATCTCGCCGAGAAAGAAGAGCGACCCCGCTTCGCGTGAGAGCAGCAGAGTGTGCTTGCCGCGCCAGCCCAATCCGGCCTTCTGAGCGAGCTCGACTTCAAGCACCGGGGCCGAATCGGTGAACGCGCGATAGCCGAACGGTCCGATGGCCTGCGTGATGCGCTCAGCCAATTGTTGCAGCCGGTTGCGCAGGACCTTGTGATAGTCGCGCCCGCGCGCATAGACCGACACGATCGCCTCGGCGGGCCTCGCGGCCCGCGCGGCCTCGTGCTCACGCCAGTTCGCCATGTCGGTATCGTTCGGGAGGTAGTTCATGCTTGCGCTGATGACGCGCACCGTGCCGGGGACCAGTTCGGCGGGCCGCGCGCGCTTCATGCCGTGCGCCGCCATGTAGTCCATATCGCCGTGACAGCCGTCGTCGAGCCACTGTTGCAGGCCCGCTTCGGCATGCGAGAGATCGATGTCCGCAATGCCGACCCGGGCGAAACCGAGCTCGCTCGCCCAAGCGCGAATCTGACCGGCAAGCGCTGCCAAGCCCTCGGCATCGAGGGCGAGCGGCGTCGCATTGTCGCGTGAGGACGACACTTCCGAGGCAGGCGGACGTGCGGTCGACTCGACTTGTGCGGCGGTAGCGGGGAGAATCACGGAAGCTTTCATCGACTCCATTTTACGCAATGCCCGATCCATCGACGCCGCCCCTTCTGGGCGAGCGCATCTTCGCGCTGCCGGACGAAGCCGCCACCGAGGCCTTCGCTGCGGCGCTCGCGCGCGCCATCGTGGCGCGCATGGCGCACGCCGACCCCGCGCACGCGGGCCTGCACGTGCAGCTCTCGGGCGACCTCGGCGCGGGCAAAACCACCCTCGTACGGGCGCTGCTGCGCGCGCTCGGCCACACGGGACGCGTCAAAAGCCCCACTTACGCGTTGTGTGAACCTTACAACATCGACACACCACACGGCGGGTTGCCGGTCTATCATTTCGATCTATACCGCTTTGCCGATCCGGCCGAATGGCACGACACGGGCTTTCGCGAGCACTTTTCAGGCGATGCCCTGTGCCTTGTCGAGTGGCCGGAAAAGGCCGAAGGTCTCCTGGGCACCCCCGATTTGGGCCTTTGGCTGGAACCTGTTGGCAACAGCCGCCGTCTGACAACGAGCGCCTACACGCCAGCCGGTCTTGCTTGCCTGAACTCATGCTGATCAAACGCTTCACCCGTACCGACGATGCCTCTTCGCCCAATGCCGGCCGCCGCCGCGCACTGCGCGCGGGCGCATCGACACTGATCCTGGGCCTCGTCGGCCCCCGCCTCGCGTTCGCCAACACCATCGTGGCGGTGCGCGTCTGGCCGGCCAGAGACTACACGCGCGTCACGCTCGAGACCGACAGCCCGGTCAAGTTCCAGCAGCAACTGATGGATAGTCCGAACCGCTTCGTCATCGATCTCGACGAGGTGGATCTGAATCCAGCGCTGCGCGACCTCGTGTCCAAGATCCAGCCGAACGACCCGCAGATCATTCAGGTTCGCGTGGGACAGTTCAAACCCGGCGTCGTGCGCATGGTCTTCGACCTCAAGGCGGGCGTGAAGCCGCAGTCCTTCACGCTGCCGCCGGTCGCAGGCTACAAGTACCGCACGGTGTTCGACCTCTATCCCGCTGTCGAGCCCGATCCGCTCATGGAACTGCTCGCCAAATCCGGCCATAAGGCCGAAGCGTTGGCGCAAAACGCGCCGCCATCGACATCGACATCGCCGTCCGGCGCAGGCACACCGAGTACGGATGAAAGCGAAGCGTTCTTTCAGCGTTACGCGCAGCGCGAACCGGGCCCGCGTTGGCCACGCCAGACGCCCTCCCCCGCGCCGGGCAAGACACCACCGCTCGCCCAGCGCAATTACGGCGGCGACGACGGCCTGACGAACCTGACACCGTCGCGCGGTCCGAAGACAACCCGCCTGCTCACCATCGCCCTCGATCCCGGCCATGGCGGCGAAGATCCGGGCGCGATCGGCAGCCGAGGCACCTACGAGAAGGTGGTCGTGCTGCAGATCGCCAAACGGCTGCGAGAGAAGATCGACGCGCAACCCAATATGCGGGTGATGATGACCCGCGACGCCGATTACTTCGTG
The DNA here is from genome assembly GCF_041919235.1 of Pandoraea sp. Lineage (NCBI taxonomy): Bacteria > Pseudomonadati > Pseudomonadota > Betaproteobacteria > Burkholderiales > Burkholderiaceae > Pandoraea > Pandoraea sp. Next base: position 90,273 of record NZ_JAYRUC010000010.1, on the reverse strand, counting down.
CCCCTCGGCGTGCGTGTGCAAAAAGCCCGCCGCGTGGACGCCGATCTTTTCATGTCGATTCACGCCGACGCGTTCACGTCGCCGTCGGCGAACGGCGCGTCGGTCTTCGCGCTCTCCGAGCGCGGCGCCACCAGCGCGACAGCGCGCCTGCTCGAGAAAACGCAGAACGCGTCCGATCTGATCGGCGGCGTCAATATCAAGACCAACGACCGCGCCGTGGCGCATGCGCTGCTCGACATGTCGACGACCGCACAGATTCGCGACAGCAAGGTATTCGGCCGGGCGCTGCTCGCCGAGATCGGCACGGTCGCGGACCGGCTGCACAGCGCGAACGTGGAACAGGCGGCATTTGCAGTGCTCAAGGCGCCTGACATTCCGTCGGTGCTCGTCGAGACAGCCTTCATCAGCAACCCCAAGGAAGAGCAATCGCTGAACGACCCGGCGTATCAGGACCGGCTCGCCAACGCGCTGCTCAAGGGCATCAAGGCGTACTTCGCCAAGAATCCGCCCCTCGCGAAGAATCGTACAGCCTGAGCGTACGGCCTGAGACCAGGCAGCGCATGAGGCAACGCGCGAGGCAGCGCGCGACGGCCCCAATGAAAAAATGGCGCGCCCGTTCATCAAACGGACGCGCCATGATTCATCGACCGGGCTGGGTCGAGCTTACTTGCCCTGACCCTGCGGCGCGCGGCGACGTCCGCGCGTGAAGAGCTTCCAGAGCGCGCCAAGCGCAATGGGCACCACCGCCGCCGAAATCCCCACCAGCACGATGACGTTCAGGTATTGCTTGACCACCGGCAGGTTGCCGAACAGGTGACCGCCGCCCACGAGCAGCCCCACCCAGATCAGCGCGCCCAGCGTGTTGTAGAGCTGGAAGCGTGCCCACGACATGGCCGATACGCCCGCCACGAACGGCGCGAACGTGCGCACGACCGGCACAAAGCGCGCGATCACGATGGTCTTGCCACCGTGATGCTCGTAGAAGTCATGCGTCTTGCGCAATGCGTCGCGATCGAGAAAACGCCAATTCTTCTCGTACACGCGCGGCCCGATCTTCGAGCCGATCCAATAATTGAGCGTATTACCCGTCACCGCCGCGATGAAGAGCAGCACGCCGAGCAGCCACGGATCCATCGCGCCGGTCGCGGCAAACGCACCGCCAATGAACAACAGGGAATCGCCCGGAAGGAACGGAAAGAGCACCAGCCCCGTTTCCACGAACACAATCATGAACAGGAACAGATACACCCAGTTTCCGTACTGATCGATGAACATCCCCAGATGTTTATCGATGTGGAGCACCATCTCCAGCAATTGCACCAAAGTATCCAAGTCGATTCCTCAAGATAAAGGACGCCAGCCCGTCCCTGCGGGCGCAAGACGATTCGCATCATACCAGCGCAAACGTCAGGCGTCGTGAAGTCCCCATGACAGTCGGAGCCGACTTGCCCGGGCGCGTCGAATACGGCCTTCAGCCTACTACCTTCCCATGTGGGGAATGAGTCGCGCCTGCAAGGGTGTTGCAGACCGAAACATCGGTCGGCCTATGTCTTTGAGGGCAACCTTTATAATGGTTCCCATGTCTGCCACCCCGACCCCCGCTTCCCCGTCACAGGATCTGGCTGCCGTGCCCGGCGACGCCAGCACCGACGCCCACGTGCGTCGCCCCGGCCCCATGCCGGCGGGCCTCGCACCCGCGCGTGCCATCCGTGTCCTGCCCGACCAGTTGATCAGCCAGATTGCCGCCGGCGAAGTGGTCGAGCGCCCGGCGTCCGTCGTGAAGGAATTGCTCGAAAACGCCCTCGATGCCGGCGCCCGCGCACTCCAGATCAAACTCGAAGAAGGCGGCGTGCGCCGCATTGCCATTACCGACGACGGCGGCGGCATGTCCGCCGAGCAGTTGCCGCTGGCGCTCACCCGCCACGCGACAAGCAAGATCCGCACGCTCGACGAGCTGGAATCGGTGCTCACCCTCGGGTTCCGTGGGGAAGCGCTCGCCTCCATCGCGTCGGTGGCCCAGCTCACGCTGTCGAGCCGCCAGATCGATGCACCGCACGCGAGCGCCATCGACGGCAATACCGGCGTGCTCACGCCCGCCGCCGGACCGGTGGGCACGACGGTCGACGTGCGCGACCTGTATTTCAATACCCCCGCGCGCCGCAAATTCCTGAAGACCGAGCAGACCGAATTCGGTCATTGCATGGACGTCATCCGTCGCAGTGCGCTCGCCCGGCCGGACGTGGGCTTCTCGATTCTGCACAACAACCGCGCGGTGGAGCATTGGAATGCGTCAGACGCGGCGACACGTGTCGCGCGCGTGCTCGGCAACGATTTTGCCGACGCCCATCTGGCGCTGGACGAAGGCGCGGCCGAATTGCGCCTGTCGGGCTTTGTCGGTCTGCCAACCGCCAGCCGTGGCCGTGCCGACCAGCAGTTCTTCTTCGTGAACGGTCGCTTCGTGCGCGACAAACTGCTGACCCACGCCGTGCGCGCCGCCTATGAAGACGTGCTGCACGGCGACCGCTATCCGGCGTACGTGCTGTATTTCGAACTGCCGCCGCAGTTGGTCGACGTCAACGTTCATCCGTCGAAAATCGAAGTACGGTTTCGCGACGCCCGCAGCGTCCACCAATTCGTGTTCCACGTCGTGCAACGCGCGCTGGCCCGCGCGGCGGGCAGCGGCGGTGCAACCCACGCAGCCCACCTGACCGATGGCGGCGCACTCGCCGCAGGGCCGGGCACGGCCGGCAGCGGCATGACGGCCGCGCGTGCGGTCGGCGGCTTCGGCGCGCAGGGCGGCAGCAGTTGGAACCCGCGCATGCAGCAAGGCACCTTGCCCGTCGCGCAACCGCTGTCCGTGTACGACAACCTGTTCGGACGGACCGCACCGCCGGCACCGCGTCCGTATGGTCAGCCGGGGGTGTCGGACGCGCTCCCACCCCCGTATGGCAGTGCCGGCGCGTCGCAAGGCGCGGGCGCGCTCGCCGGCGGCCTCGACACCCCGCCGATCGCTACCGGTGACAACGGCAACATCGGCACCACCGACGCCACGTCGCTCGGACAGCCGCTCGGCTTCGCGCTCGGCCAGTTGCACGGCATCTATATCCTCGCGCAAAACGCGCATGGCCTCGTGCTCGTCGACATGCATGCCGCGCACGAGCGCATTCTGTACGAACGCTTCAAGCAGGCGCTGGTGGAGCGCAGCGTGCCGGTGCAGCCGCTGCTCATTCCCGTGACGTTCTTCGCCGACCCGGTGGAGATCGGCACCACGCACGAGCATCAGGAAGCGCTCACCGCGCTTGGCTTCGACCTCGCGGCGATTTCACCGACCACGCTGGCCGTGCGCGCCATTCCCGCGCTGCTCGACGGCGCCGATGCGCAAGCCCTCGCGCGTGCCGTGCTCGCCGACTTGCGTCAGTACGGTGGCTCGCATGTGCTCACGGAACGTCAGCACGAACTGCTCGGCACGCTGGCCTGCCACACGGCGGTGCGCGCCAACCGGCGTCTCACCCACGAGGAGATGAACGCGCTGCTGCGTCAGATGGAAGCGACCGAGCGCGCCGATCAGTGCAACCACGGACGTCCTACCTGGTATCAGCTCACGCTCGGCGACCTCGACAAATTGTTCATGCGCGGACGTTGAGCAGTTCATGAAGGCACCTTCCCCGATCGTCTGCCTGCTAGGCCCGACGGCGTCCGGCAAGACCGCCGCCGCCCTCGCGCTCGCGCAGGACACCCCGCTCGAAATCATCAGCGTCGACTCCGCACTCGTCTATCGCGAGATGGATATCGGCACCGCCAAACCGAGCAAGGCCGAGTTGGCCGCCGTGAGGCATCATCTGATCGATATCGTCGACCCGCGCGACGCCTACTCCGCCGCGCAATTCCGCGACGATGCGCTGCGTCTTGTCGATGACATCGCGGCGCGGGGTCGCCGGCCGCTGCTTGTCGGCGGCACGATGCTTTACTACAAGGCGCTCACGCAGGGTCTCTCGCCCCTGCCGTCGGCCAACGCCGACGTGCGCGCCCAACTGGACGAGGACGCCGCGCGCCACGGCTGGCCGGCGATGCATGCGCGGCTCGCGCGCGTCGATCCCGTCACGGCGGCGCGCCTCGCCCCGAACGACGCGCAACGCATTCAACGCGCGCTGGAAATCTTCACCCTCTCGGGCAAACCGATGTCGCATTGGCTTGCCGAAGTCGCACAGACACCCGGCACGCCGCCCGCGCACACATTCGTGCCCGTCGCGCTCGAACCCGGCGAGCGCTCGATCCTGCACGCCCGCATTGCCGAACGCTTTCGTCTGATGCTCGCGGCGGGCTTCGTCGAGGAAGTCGAGCGCCTTCGTGCGCGTGGCGATCTCAACCCCGGCCTGCCATCGATGCGCTGCGTTGGCTACCGCCAGGTGTGGGAATACCTCGACGGCGAGACCGATTACGACACCATGCGCGACAAAGGCATCTTCGCCACGCGTCAGCTGTGCAAGCGTCAGCTCACGTGGCTGCGCGCAATGCCGGAACGCCACGTCGTGGACTGCACCGCCGCCGACGCCGCACAACGCGCCATCGAGACGGTACGCGCCCTCTGGCAAGCCTGAGCACGACGCCCCCTGCTGCTTCGCCGACGCAGCGCAACGGCTTGGCGCGCGCTGCGTCGCACCACGCGAAACCCGCATCGCCGCGCACCCAGTCCCTGGCGCACCTCCGTTGAAACCCTGACAGCTTTCCGGTTTGCATGCCGATTTTGATATGCTAATTTGCATATCAACGTTTCGATCAATGCAAATTTGCATCGAATCCACGATATCGGGAAGGGCGCCAATGACGCAGACTTCGATGGAGCCGAGTGGGGTGGCGGGTGACGTGTCGCGACTGCCGGCAGGCAGGCCGAGGCGCGTGCCGGTCGTCCAATGGGCGGTACGCACAGCGGTCGCCCTGATCTATCTGTTCATGCTCAGTCCGCTGATCTTCGTCGTCTGGCTGAGCTTCTTCAAAGACGCGATCATCACGTTCCCGCCGAGCGGCTACACGATGTCGTGGTACTTGAACGCGTGGCGCAACGATGCGTTCGCCGACGGCTTTCTGCTCTCGATGCAGCTCGCCGCGTGTGCGGCCATCGTTGGTGTGATTCTCGGTGTGGCCGCATCGCTCGCGCTCGCGCGCTATCGCTTCCCGGGGCGCCGCGCGCTCGGCAATGTGCTGCTGTTGCCGCTCGTCGTGCCGGGCATCGTCGCGGGCATTGCCACTTACCTTTTCTATCTTCGCGCCGAAAACGCGCTCGACATGGACATCGTCGGTACGTTCGGCGGTCTCGTGATCGCGCATGTGTGCCTGACCATTCCGTGGACGATGCGTCTCGTGGGCGCGAGCCTCGCGCAGATCGACGGCACCATCGAGGAAGCGGCGCGCAATCTCGGTGCGGGGCCGTGGCGCACGCTCTGGCGCGTGACGCTGCCGATGTTGCGCCCCGCTGTCGTGGCGGCCGGACTGTTCAGCTTCATCGTGTCGTTCGAGAACCTCGAACTCACCCTGCCCCTGGTGGGCCCGGGCAAGACCACCCTGCCCATCGCCATCATGCAGTACCTCGAATTCAACCTCGATCCGACCATTGCGGCGGTCTCCGCCGCACAGATCGTGCTGCTCGGCATCGTCATGCTGATCACCGATCGCTTCGTCAAACTCAGCCAGGTGATCTGACATGGCCAACGTTTCGCTTCGCGGGCTGCGCAAGCAATACGGCAACGCCGCTGCCGTGACCGACTTTTCGCTGGAGATTGCGCAAGGAGAACTCGTCGCATTCCTCGGCCCGAGCGGCTGCGGCAAGACCACGACGCTGCGCATGGTCGCGGGCTTCGTCGAGCCGACGGCCGGCGAAATCTGGATCGGCGGCAAAGAGGTCTCGCGCCTGCCCGCGCACCGTCGCAACACGGGCATGGTGTTTCAGCGCTACGCCCTCTTTCCGCATATGACCGTGGCCGAGAACGTGGCGTTCGGACTGGAGATGCGTCACGTCCCGAGCGCCGAGCGCACCACACGCATTCGCGAGGCACTCGATATGGTGCGCCTCACGCCGCTCGCGGATCGCTATCCGCGCCAGCTCTCCGGCGGTCAACAGCAACGTGTGGCAATTGCCCGCGCGCTGGCGATTCGCCCCGACGTCTTCCTGCTCGACGAGCCGCTCTCCAATCTCGACGCGAAGCTGCGAAGCGAAGTGCGCGAGGAGATCCGCGCGCTGCAGCGCCGGCTCGGGCTGACGACGATCTTCGTCACGCACGATCAGGAGGAGGCGCTCGCCATTGCCGACCGTCTCGCCGTGATGCACGACGGCTGCGTGCAGCAGATCGGCACCGCCGATGCCCTCTACGAACGCCCGGCCAATCCGTTCGTTGCGAACTTTCTCGGCAAGATGAACTTCCTTCCGGGCCGCATGACCGACGGCCACTTCGTGACCGCCAAGGGCGAACGCCTGGCATTGGCGGGCGCCGCGCCCGATGCCACGACGCTGGGTATCCGCCCCGAGCGCCTGCGCCTGAGCGACGCCCCCGCCCATGACGAGACGGCCATACCGGTCACAGTCGACCAGTCGATCTATCTGGGCGCCACGCTGGAACTGCGGCTGACGAGCCGGCACGGCGAAACGCTCGTCGCGCATGTCCCGAATACCGCACGCGAGGACACCGGCCGGTACGCGCCGGGCCGCACGCTCAACGCGTGCTTCGCGAGCACCGACTGCCTGTTTTTCAACGCCTGACGACTCAGCCTCACTCACACCCGCTTCGGCCCCTGTTTTGGCCAACCTTGTGGCCAACGTTTTGAAGGATGACGACATGACGCACGCCCTGAACCGCCGCTCGTTTCTGAAGACCGCTTCCGGTCTGGTGATCGCCCCCGCGCTCGGCCTCGATGCGCTCTGCGCACACGCTGCCGCTGCGTGTCCGAATGTGGTCGTCGGCACATGGGGCGGCGACTATCTGAACCTTCTCGAGCAAAACATCGGCAAGCCGATCATCGAAGCCGCAGGCGGCAAGGTCACGTACGACTCCGCCGGGCAGGTCGAGCGCATGACGAAGCTGCGCGCCGAGAAGGCCTCGCGGCGCGGCTCGCTCGACGTGGCGTGCCTGGCCGATCTCGATATGTACGACATCAACCGCTCGGGCATTCTCGAAGCGGTCGACACCCAGCGCGTGCCGAATCTGGCGAACGCGCTGGAGGCGCTGCGCCGTCCGTACTCGATCCCGCACATCTTCAGCGCGATGGTGATCGTCTACAACCCCGAGAAGCTGGGCACGAAGCCCGATTCGTTTACCGCCGCGCTCGATCCCAAGCTCAAGGGCCGCGTCGGCTTCTCCGACATCCTCTACAACTTCAACGTGGTGAGCAGCTCGCTGGCCGCCGGCCACAAGGACGGCGACATGGCCGGTGGCGTGCAATTCCTGCGCGAGCTGCGCAAGACGCAACAGCCCAAGGTGTATCCGTCGAACGAAGCCGTGGCTTCCGCGCTCAAGAGCGGCGACATCTGGTTCACCTGCATGTGGAAGGCACGCGCGCTGCAATGGAAGAAGGCGGGCGTGCCCATCGACTACGTGGTGCCCAAGGAAGGCGCCGTGCCGGTCACGTTCGAAGCCGCCGTGCCGAAGAACTCGCAGTCCAAGGCCTGCGGCTTCAACTATCTGAATGCGATGCTCGATCCGCGTGCGCAGATCGGATTTGCCGAGACGATGGGCTACGCGCCGACCGTAACGAACGCGAATCTGCCGCCGTCGTTGCAGCAAAGCGTGGGGTTCACCAACGCCGAGCTCGATCGCATGGTCAAACTCGATTACGCCCGCTTCACCGCCGACAAGCCCGCACTGCTCGATTTCTGGAACAAGGAATTCAAGGTGGGGCTGTGAGCGTCGCCGACACCCCAGAGCCCGCGATGACGCCACGCCTGCCTTCGTCTCGAGCCTCCCGGGCCGCCACCGCACGTGCGGTGCGCGGCGCGCTCACGGGTGGCTCGCTCGCCGCGCCGGCCACGCTCGTCGTGTTGCTGGTGATCGTGCTGCCGGGGCTGCAACTGGTGCGCTACAGCTTCAACCGGTTCGACCCCGTCGACATGATGCAGGCGGCGTTCACCGGCAGCAACTATCTCAAGTTCTTCACCGATCCGTACTACCTGTCGGTGCTGTGGACGACGATCAAGGTTGCATCGCTGTGCACCGCCCTCGCGCTGGTGTTCGGCTTTCCGGTGGCGTACGTTCTCGCTCGCACGCAAACCCGCTTCAAGAGCCTGCTCGTGATGCTGCTGGTCTTCCCGCTGCTCGTGGGCAACGTCGTGCGCGCAGCCGGATGGATGGTCATGCTCGGCACCGCCGGCTTCGTCAACTCGCTGCTCGTCTCGCTGGACATCGTGTCGCAGCCGATTCGTTTGCTGTACACGCCGTTTGCGGTCGTGGTGGGCACCACCGCCGTGGTGCTGCCCTACATGATCCTCACGTTGCAGAGCGTGCTCGAAGGCATGGACTTCTCCGTCGAGGAAGCCGCGCGCAATCTCGGGGCGACGTTCCGGCAAACCCTCACGCGCGTGATTCTGCCAATGGCCGCGCCGGGCATTGCGGCAGGCACCATGCTCGTGTTCATTCTGTGCATGAACGCCTATGCCACGCCGGTATTGCTGGGCGGCACCGGCATCACGATGATGACGCCCACGATCTACGACCAGATCGCGAAGGCGAACAACTGGCCGTTCGGCGCGGTGCTCTCCATCGTATCGATGGTCGTGACGTTCGTGCTGGCCATTGCGTCCCATTGGGTCATCCACCGTCGTTATGCAAAAACGATGATGACCTGACCGAACCGACGTCGTGAGCCGCACTGCCCGGCGGCTCACCCGTGTGCCGCACACACCCGACACCGGACACCGGACGCCCCCACGCACCCTGACATTCCGCCGATAAGGATTTCGTCATGCCGATACTCTCCGATGCCACGCGTGTGTACCGCCGTGGCCTGATGAACGATCTGATGGATCGCGCGCGCGTCGATGCGCTCGTGTTCACCGCCGCCGACTTCTTCCAGTGGGCGACCAACTTCCATGTCGATGTGCAGACGTGGGAGCGCCCCATCGCCATTTGCGTGCCGCGCAATGGCGAACCCGTCGCCGTGATGAACGAGCTGTCCACGCATCACCTGCGGATGGCGAGCGAGCGCGGCCATCTGTGGCTCGACCTCGATCGCGTCACGCTTTATGCCGAGCATCCGCGCGTGACGCAACGCCAGCCGCTGCTCGCGGAAGTGCCATCGCTGATCGCCGACACGCTGAGCGCGGCCGGCCTCGCCGGCGCGCGCATCGGGGTCGATGCCGCGGGCGGGCCGCTGGCCCGCGCAAGCGCGCTGCTGCCCGACGCCAGGTTCGTACCGATGCTCGCGCAAATGCGCGCCTTGCGCTGGGTCAAGCACGATGAGGAGATCGCCATCATGCGCGCCGCAGCGGAACTGTCCGACTGGGTACAGGAGCGTTATCGCGAAAACATCCGGCCCGGGCGTCTCGTGCAGGAACTCGATTACGCGATGGCCGCGCTGATGGTCACCGAAGGAGCGAAGCGCTTTCCCGGCGAGAATCTCGAAGTGCTGCGCTGCTGGACGCTCTCCGGCCCGGCATCGGCCTCGCCGCATGGCGATGGGGCGTCGTGCGGCGCGCGCATCGGTGCGGGCGACGGCATGGTCAACATCGTGATCCCGCGCCTGAACGGCCTGGTGATCGAGAACGAGCGCACGTGGTTCTGCGGCAAGCCGTCGAGCGAGCAGGCGCGCTTCTACGAAGTCGCCCGCGCGGCCAACGAGGCCGCCGTGAACGCTGCGGTGACAGGCAAACCCGTCTCCGGTATCGACGCCGCCGCACAGGCCGTCATCGAGCAAGCAGGTTGCGGCGAGTATATCCGCCATCGCACCGGACACGGCATGGGCATCATCGGCCACGAATACCCGGACGACATGGCCTTCAACCATCGCCCGCTGCTCGCGAACGAAGTCTATTCGGCGGAACCGGGCATCTACGTCTACGGCCTCGGTGGCTTCCGTCTGGACGACTCGGTCGTCACCGGCGATACCCCCGTCATGCTCACACGCACGCCGCGCACCCTTGCGCATGCCACGATCGATTGAAAGCGAGACAGGGTGGCCGCGCCGGCTTGGCGCCCCCCCCGACACACTATTGCGGAGGAGAGGTCATGGAGTCGATTCTGTTGTCGAATTGCGCGCTGCTCGACCCGGTCAAGGGCGAACTGCGCGAAGACTACGCCGTCCTGATCGAGGGCGGGCGCATCAAGGAAGTGTCCGATCGGCCGATTCGCGCGCCGTCCGCGCGTGAGATCGATGCCCACGGACGCACCGTCATGCCGGGTCTGATCGATCTGCACGTGCATGTGCACGCCACGCAGCTCAATCTCGCCGCGCAAGCGCATCTGCCGAACGTGCTCGTCACGCTCAAGTCGGTGCCGATTCTGCAAGGCATGTTGCGGCGCGGCTTCACCACTGTGCGAGACGCGGGCGGTGCGGGACACGCCATCAAGCATGCCGTCGAAAGCGGTCTGGCCGAAGGACCGCGCCTGTTCGTGTCGGGCCGCGCCATCAGTCAGACCGGTGGACACGGCGACGGCCGCCCACGCACCGATTACGTCGGCACCGACGGCCCCTGCCCATGCTGCGTTCGCGTGGGGGCATTGTCGCGCGTGGCCGACGGCGTCGACGAAGTACGGCGCGCCGTGCGCGAGGAGCTGCAAATGGGCGCCGACCAGATCAAGATCATGGCCTCGGGGGGCGTGGCGTCGCCCACCGATCCCGTCGGCGCGTGGGGCTATTCCGAAGACGAGATCCGCGCCATCGTTGCGGAAGCACGCGGGCGCGGCACCTACGTGCTCGCCCACGCCTACACGGCACAAGCTATCGAACGCGCAGTGCGCTGCGGCGTGCGTACCATCGAACACGGCAATCTCGTCGACGCCGCCACCGCGCGTTACATGGCCGATCAGGGCGCTTATGTCGTGCCAACGCTTGTAACGTATGACGCGCTCGCGAACGAAGGCAAGTCGCTCGGTCTGCCGGACGATAGCGTTGCGAAGATCGCGAGCGTGCATGCGGCGGGGCTGCGTTCGCTGGAGATCTTCCGCGACGCCGGTGTGAAGATGGGTTACGGCTCGGATTTGCTGGGGGAGTCGCAGCGTTTGCAAAGCGACGAGTTCCGTCTGCGCGCCGAAGTGCTGACGCCTGCGGAGATTCTTCGCAGCGCGACGGTCATCGGCGCCGAGGTCCTCGGACAGTCGGGGCAGTTGGGCGAGATCGTGCCCGGCGCGCATGCCGATGTGCTGATCGTCGATGGCAATCCGCTCGCGTCGCTCGACTGTCTGCTCGGTCAGGGGGAGCGGATTCCGATGGTCATGAAGGGCGGTAAAATCCACGCTTTCGCGCTGTAGGGCGAGCCTCGCACGAGGCCCATCGCGGGTTCGAGCGGTGGGGCGGCCAGCACCGGCGCTCCCTGCCCCAAATCACGACAGCGCGGCTGTGCGGCCATGCGGCGCACACGCTAACCCTTCCGTGGAGAATCGATGGATTTCCGGCACATCGACGCCTTTCGGGCGCTGATGCTCACGCGCACAACGACCAAAGCCGCACAGGTGCTTGGCACGTCGCAGTCTGCGGTCAGCCGCCTGGTGGCCGATCTCGAACGCTCGACGCGTCTCACGCTGTTCGATCGTGCGCGCGGCCGGCTCGAACCCACGGCCGAGGCGTTCGCGCTCTTCGAGGAAGTCGAGCGCCGCTACGCCGGGCTCGACAACATTCGCGAATTCGCCTTGAATCTGCGCAATCCCGACAAGGCGGTCGTTCGTGTGGGGTCGGTCCTGTCGTTCGGGCTGGGCTTCTTCGCGCGCGTGATGGCAGGCTACCGGGCGTTGCATCCCAGCGTGCAGCTCGCGCTGACCACCGGCGCGTCGGATCTGATTCGCGACCAGGTCGTCACCCATCAACTCGCACTCGGACTGGTGACCGACACCATCGACGTCGCCGCGACCGATGCCGTCTCGTTCGCCAAGCTCGACGCGATCTGCGCCCTGCCCGCCGGTCATGCGCTCGCGCGCAAGAAGGTGATTCGCCTGAGCGATCTGAAGGGGCAGCCGATCTTGTCGTACGAACCGACGGACATGGTGCGCTGGGGCATGGATCAACTCTTTGCGGACGGCGATCTGCATCAGCAGGTCGTTGCGACGGCACGCTACTCCGTCAACATCGGCACGATGGTCAAGGAGAACGTTGGGATCGGCTTGCTGCATCCGGTGTCCGCCTACGACTTCCTCGACTCCGATCTCGTGCTGCGCCGCTTCGAGCCGTCGATGCCATTTCACACGTTGCGCATCACGCCGCGCGCCGCTGCGCCCAGTGCACAGCTCGACGACCTGGTACGGGTGATGGAGACGACGCTCGACGATGTCATGCGCGCCGTCGAGGCCCGGATGAAGGTGTGACCCACCTCGCGCATATCGAAAAAAAGCCCGCCAAAGCGATCGAAGCGATCGAAGCGATCTCCGGCGGGCTTGCAGTGCAATCCTTAACGCGCGAGGCGCGAGGCGCGAGGGCGCGGCGCCCTCGCCGGCCGCTCACGACACGATGGTTTGCGCTTCGCCTTCCTTGCGCTCGCGGATCCGGCCCAGACGGTAGACCGTCTCGCCCGATGCTTCGAGGTGCTTGACGGCCGCATCGGCGTCCGCTGCCGAGACGATCACCGCCATACCAATGCCACAGTTGAACACGCGATGCATCTCGGCGTCGGCGACCTTGCCATGCGCCTGCAGCCACTGGAACAGCGGCGGCAGCGTCCAGGCGTCCTTCGCGATGTCGGCCGTCAGGTGGTCCTGCAACACGCGCGGAATGTTCTCGACGATGCCGCCGCCCGTGATGTGCGCCATGCCCTTGACCGGCAGCGCCTGCATCAGCGCCAGCAACGGCTTGACGTAGATGCGCGTCGGGGCCATCAGCACGTCACGCAGCGGCTGGCCGTGGAAGTCGGCGTCCAGATCCGGCTTGGCGACGTCGAGGATCTTGCGAACGAGCGAGTAGCCGTTCGAATGCGCGCCCGACGAGGCCAGTCCCAGCACCACGTCGCCCGGCACGATGGTCGTGCCATCGATGATCTTGCTCTTCTCGACCGCACCCACGGCAAAACCGGCCAGATCGTATTCGCCATCCGGGTACATGCTCGGCATTTCAGCCGTCTCGCCGCCGATCAGCGCACAGCCCGCCAGTTCGCAGCCCTGGGCGATGCCCTTGACGACGGTGGCCGCAGTGGCCACGTCCAGCTTGCCGCAGGCGAAATAGTCGAGGAAGAACAGCGGCTCGGCGCCCTGCACCAGAATATCGTTCACGCTCATGGCCACCAGATCCTGGCCGACCGTGTCGTGCTTGTTCAGCGTAAAGGCCAGCTTGAGCTTGGTGCCCACGCCGTCGGTCCCCGAGACGAGCACCGGCTCCTTGTAGCGCTTGGGCACTTCGAACAGCGCGCCAAAGCCGCCGATGCCGCCCAGCACGCCGTCGCGCAGGGTTTTCTTGGCAAACGGCTTGATCGCTTCGACCAGTGCGTCGCCCGCTTCGATGTCGACGCCAGCGTCGCGATAGGAAAGGCCGGAAGTTTCGTTAGGGTGTGACATGACGGGAATGCATCAAGGTTCGGTAAAATGCGATTTTACCCGATGCGCGTGCCCTTTCGGCGCGCAAAGCGGATATCGGACGCCAGTCACGGCTGGCGTGCCCCGTAAACCGACCTTTGCCGGCGTTTTAGCCGGCTTTCTTCGTTCGTGATCCAGCAACTGTATCTCGACCTCGGCACACCGCCGCCCGCGACGTTCGACAATTTCATTGTCGGGCCCAATCGCGAGGCGGCGCAGACGCTCGCCGGCCTGCCCGCCGAACTCTCGGCCGGCACGGCGCGCGACCGCGGCATCTACCTTTGGGGGGCTGCGGGTTCCGGACGCACCCACCTGATGGAGGCGCTGTGCCACGCCGTCGGCCCGAGCGCGCGCTATCTGCGCGCGAACAGCCCGCTGGCCGCCTTCACCTTCGACGAGACGAGCACCGTCTACTGTGTCGACGACTGCGACCAGCTCTCGCCTACGCAGCAGATCGCCGCCTTCAATCTGTTCAACGAGACGCGCGCCCGGCCGCATTGCGCCTTCCTCGCCGCAGGATCGCAGCCGCCGGTCGACATGCCGCTGCGCGAAGACCTGCGTACCCGCCTCGGCTGGGGCCTCGTTTTCCACATTGTGGGACTCGACGACGACGGCAAGAAGCAGGCGTTGCAGAATGCGGCCCGCGAGCGGGGGTTGCAGTTGGCGACCGACGTGCCGGCCTATCTGCTCACGCATTTTGAGCGTGACATGTCGAGTCTGATGGCGCTGCTCGACCGTCTTGACCGGTTTTCGATGGAACAAAAGCGCGCGGTGACCTTGCCGTTGCTGCGCCAGATGCTCACCCACACCGATTCCGCCGCCCCCGACGGCAAAAACTGACCGGTGTTAGCTTCAGGTAAAATTCGCGCAATGACCAATTTAGCTCTCTTCGATCTCGACCACACCCTGCTGCCCACGGACAGCGACAAGGAGTGGGGCCGTTTCCTCGTGCGCCAGGGCGCCGTCGAGCGCGACTCGTACGCGCAGGCCAACGAGGCCTTTTATCAGGACTACCGTGCAGGCCGACTCGATATGCCGGCCTATCTGCGTTTCTGCCTGGCGCCGCTCGCACGCTACCCGCGTGACCAGCTCGACGCATGGCACGCGCAGTACATGGAAGAATCGATTCTGCCGCACATTCGCGCCGAAGCGCTCGAACTGCTCGACGTGCACCGTCGGGCCGGCGACCTGTGCGCCATTGTGACGGCCACCAACACGTTCGTCACGCGACCGATCGCCAAGGCGTTCGGCATCGATCATCTGATCGGCACCGAGCCGACCACGGCCGGCGACGGTCCGAACGCGCGGTACACCGGCGAATACGTCGGCACGCCGAGCTTCCGCGAGGGCAAGATCACGCGCACCGAAGCCTGGCTCGCCAGCCTGGGCAAGACGTGGAGCGATTTCGACCACGCATTTTTCTATAGCGATTCCGCCAACGACGTCCCCCTGATGGAGAAGGTGAACCATCCGGTGGCAACGAACCCCGATGAGGCGCTGCGCGATATCGCACTGGCGCGTCGCTGGCCCATTCTCGAGTTGTTTCAGTGATCCGCAAATTCATTAAAAAGCTGCTGGGCAAAGACAGCCCGACCGACGGCGGCGCAGGCAGCCCGCCCCCCATCGGCACGCCGGTCGTCATCCCCGTCTCGGTCCACGGCATCGATCCGAGCCTGCTCTCGAAGAACGCCGTGCGCGTGACCGACACGCTGCAGCAAGCCGGCTTCAAGGCCTTCATCGTCGGCGGCGCCGTGCGCGATCTGCTGCTCGGTATCGCCCCGAAGGACTTCGACGTCGCCACGAGTGCCACGCCCGAGCAGGTCCAGCGCCTGTTCCGTCGCGCTCGCATCATCGGGCGCCGCTTCCAGATCGTGCACGTTCAGTTCGGGCAGGAGATCATCGAGACCTCCACGTTCCGGGCGTTGGTCGATGCGGTCGACAGCGAGCAGATCGGTACGCGTCGTCCGAAAAAGGGCGAACTCGACCGCAAGACGCACGTCACCGACGAATCGGGCCGCGTGCTGCGCGACAACGTCTGGGGCGAGCAGGAAGAGGACGCCGCCCGGCGCGACTTCACCATCAACGCCATGTATTACGACCCGGCGGCGCAGACGGTGCATGACTATCACCGCGGCTGGGAAGACATTCAGAAGCGCGTGCTGCGCATGATCGGCGACCCGGCCACGCGCTACCGCGAAGATCCGGTGCGCATGCTGCGCGTGGTGCGTTTCGCGGCCAAGCTCGGCTTCAAGATCGACGAGGCGACGGCCGCGCCGATTCCGCAGCTCGCCCCGCTTGTCGACAACGTGCCTGCGGCGCGTCTGTTCGACGAAATGCTCAAACTGCTGCTCTCGGGTCACGCGTGGGCCTGTGTCCAGCAATTGCGCGAGCAGGGCCTGCATCACGGGCTGTTGCCGTTGCTCGATGTCGTGTTGGAGCAGCCGCTGGGCGAGAAATTCGTCGCGCTCGCGCTCGCCAACACCGATGCGCGCATTCGTGCGGGCAAGCCGGTCTCGCCGGGCTTCCTGTTCGCCGCGCTGCTCTGGCACCTCGTGCTCGAAAAATGGCAGGCCTATCAACGCGCCGGCGAGTATCCGATTCCGGCGTTGCATCTCGCGATGGACGACGTGCTCGATGCGCAAACCGGCAAGCTGGCGATCCAGCGCCGTTTCGTCGCCGACATGAAAGAGATCTGGGGCTTGCAGGTGCGTCTCGACAAGCGCGTTGGCCGCACGCCCTTGCGAATGCTCGAGCATCCGCGTCTGCGCGCGGGATACGACTTCCTGCTGCTGCGTTGCGAGTCGGGCGAAGTTCCGGCGGAAGCCGGCCAATGGTGGACGGACTTCCTCGAAGGCGATGCCGCCACGCGCGACGCCTTGCTCGCACAAGGCGGCGGATCGAGCACCACGCCGGCCGCCAAGCGCCGCCGGCGCCGTCGCAAGCCGTCGGGCAGCGGTGGCAGCGAAGGCACCGGCAGCGGTGAGCCCGACGCGCGTGGCGACGCGGGTGGCGAGGGCGCTACCAGCGAGAATCAGGGCAAGCGGGTATCATCGCGACAGCGTGGTTCTGAAGGTGCTTCATGACTGTTGCCTATATCGGGCTCGGCGCGAATCTCGGCGACGCCCGTCAATCGATCAAAGACGCCATCGTCTGTCTGGCACAGCAGATCGGCGTCACCATCATCGGCAAGTCCGACTTGTATCGCACTGCGCCGATCGAGTCGAGCGGCGACGATTATCTCAACTGCGCCATCGCCGTCGAGACCCATCTGAGCGCGCGGCAGTTGCTTACGCTGTGCCTGAAGATCGAAACGCATTTTGGGCGTGAGCGGCCCTACAAGCATGCACCGCGCACGCTCGATCTCGATCTGCTGCTGTATGGCAACGAACGCATTGCGGAACCCGATCTGATCGTGCCGCATCCGCGCATGGCAGGGCGCGCCTTCGTGCTGCGCCCGCTTGCGGACCTCGCGCCCGAGCTTGAAATTCCCGGCGTGGGCCGCGTGAGCGCCTTGCTGATGAACGTTGTCGACCAGCGCATCGAGCGCGTTGCGCAGTGCTGCTGCCCGACGAAGCGCGCCTACGCATCATGAGATCGCCGGTGCTTGGGCGTTTTCGCTATCTGGCCGTCGAGGGTCCCATCGGGGTTGGCAAGACGTCGCTGGCGCAGCGCCTGGCCGATGCCGCCGGCGCCGATCTGATGCTCGAACAGCCCGCGCTCAATCCCTTTCTCGAACGTTTCTATCGCGACAGCGCACGCTACGCGATGCCTGCGCAGTTGTCCTTCTGTCTGCAACGCGTGGACGAGGCGACGGAAATTGCACGGCGCGATATCGACGGCAAACCGATCTTTACCGATTTCCTTCCCGAAAAGGACGGCCTGTTCGCGCGACTCACGCTCGCCGCCGACGAGCTCGATCTGTACCGCAAGCTCGTTGCGCACATCGAGCGGCCGCACCGGGCGCCCGATCTGGTGATTCTTCTGCAGGCGAGTCCCGAAACGCTGTTCGCGCGTATTCAGAAGCGTGCCATTGCGATGGAGCAGCAAATTCCGGACACCTATCTGCGTGCGTTGTGCGACATCTATGGTGAATTCTTCTATCATTACGCCGCGGCGCCGGTACTGACGGTCGACACGGAACAATTCGATCCGGCGCACAACGACAGCGACTTCGCCCTGCTGGTCGAGCGCATCGACCAGATGCGCGGACGCAAGGAAGTCTTCGTCAAGGGCGCGCGCCCCTGATCGTCTCCAGACCCGCTCCGGCGCACGCGCGACACCTCGACACCTCCTGAACCAGGGCTGACATGAGTTATCTGCAAGAATCCAATCGCAAGGCCGTGACCGTTCCCGGACTCGCCCAGATGCGCGAACGGGGTGAGAAGATCGTGATGCTCACCGCCTACGACGCCAGTTTTGCCGCGCTGCTCGAGCGCGTGGGCGTCGATGCCATTCTCGTTGGCGACTCGCTCGGCAACGTCATTCAAGGTCAGCGCACGACGCTGCCCGTCACGTTGCGTGACATCTGCTACCACACCGAATGCGTGGCACGCAGTGTGAACAAGGCACTGGTGCTGGCCGACCTGCCGTTCGGCACCTACGGCACGAAGGAACAGGCGTATCAAAGCGCGGTGTCCGTCATGCAGGCCGGTGCGCAAATGGTGAAGATCGAAGGCGGTGCGTGGCTCGCCGAGACGGTGCGCTTTCTGGTCGAGCGCAGCATTCCGGTGTGTGCGCATCTTGGGCTGACGCCGCAGTCGGTACACGCTTTCGGCGGATTCAAGGTGCAGGCGCGTGAGGACGCCGCACAGGCGCAATTGATCGACGATGCCCGCGCGCTGCAAGCGGCAGGCGCGCAATTGGTCGTGCTCGAAGCAATTCCGGCGGCCGTCGCGTCGCGCGTCACGCCGGAAGTGCCGACGATGCCGACCATCGGTATCGGCGCCGGTCCCGAGTGCGACGGGCAAGTGCTCGTCCTGCAGGACATGCTTGGCGTGTTTCCCGGCAAATCGCCGAAATTCTCGAAGAACTTCATGGACGGCCAGCCCAGCATTGCCGCTGCCATCGAAGCCTATGTGCAAGCCGTGAAGCACGGCACCTTCCCGGCGCAGGAGCATTGCTTCTGAGCGCAGGCGCACGCCCGGCGCAATGACGAGACAGCGGTTCGGCAACGCACCGCTTCGTTCATCCCGCGCAAGGCAACATCAGCACGACCGCGAATCCCTCACCTTCGGCCTGCTCGAATGTCATCTGACCGCCATGGGCGAGCATGACTTCGGCCACCATCGCCAACCCCAGGCTTGCCCCTTCACGGCCGTCCGCGCGCGATGAAAACGGCGTGCGCACGCGCTGCCATTCCGACGCCGGAATGCCCGGGCCATCGTCGAAGAAGCGCAACCGCCATTGATCGTTCACGCGGGTCAGATCGACATGAAGCCGGTGCGGTGCACCGTAGGCCAGCGCGTTGACCAGCACGTTCTTGATCGCTTCACGCAGGCTCAGGGCGTCGCCCACGATCATGCAGGGCGTCTGAGGTGCCTGAAGCGCGACGTCGATATCGCGCGTCGCATACGAGAGCGTTTCGCGCATCGCCACCTGCAACAGCGCGTTCAGATCGACTGGCGTCGGCGCGATGCTGTCGGCCCGGTGCTGCACCATGGCGTGATTGATCAATTGATGGATCAGCCCGCCGAGTCCACGCGCCTGCTTCTGGATGCGCGCGATATGCGCCTGTCGCGCGGCCTCGTCCTGCGTTTGCGTGAGCATTTCCGCCTGCGCGGTGAGCGCCGTGACAGGCGTGCGCAATTGATGCGCCGCGTCGCCGATGACACGGCGCATCAGCGCACGCGATGTCGCCAGCCGTTGCATGAAGTCGTTGATCGCACCGACTAGCGCCAGCGTCTCGACCGGTGCCGTCACCGCCAGCGGGGCAAGGTCGTTCGAATCGCGCGCTCGAATCGCGGCCTCGATCTGCCCCAGCGGCGCGAGCGCCTGACGCAGTGTCCACAACGCCGCAAGCATCGTAAGCACGCCGGTGGCAATGGTGATGAGCAACGTGTTGTCCGCCAAGCCGCGCGTGAACCGCACGCGAGCATTCTGCGTGTGGGCCAGCGCCACGACGGCCCACGGATGAGGCGCGTCCACCGGCATGCGGCGTCCGACGATGGCGATCCGGATCGGCATCTCCTGATACGTGCCGTCGACGACGACCGGTCCGTCGGCCAGTTTGTCCCATGGAATGGCCGGATGGAACTCCGAATCGCCGGCCACCGAGCGGCCATTCGGATCGAGCACGGTATAGAAGATCTGATCGCCCGGCGCGAGGGCGGAAAAGGCGGCGAGTGGCACGTCGACATTCACTTCGCCGTTCTGGTACCAGGTGTTCTCCGCCACTTGCAAAGCACTGCCGAGCAGCCAGCGGTCATAGGCCCGGTCGACGGCCGCGCGCGTCGAGAACCAGATGCCGAGCAGCACGGCCGCCACCGCGAACGCGAGTACCGCGCCCATGCGCACGACAAGGCGCAGATACAGGGAACGGCCGGGAACGATCATGACAGCACAAGTTGATAGCCCAGTCCGCGCAACGTGCGAATCTGGAATTGCGCCGCCGCCAGCTTCTTGCGCAGGCGAGCGACATACTGCTCGATCGCATTGGCGTTCGGTGCGGGTTCGTCGCCATACAGACGATCCATGAGTTCATCCTTGCCGAAGATGCGCCCCGGTCGCGCCGCGAGTATTTCGAGCAGCGTCACTTCGCGGCGTGTGAGCTCGATCGGCTGGCCATCGACCTCGACACCGCGGCTCTTGCGATCCAGCGTGAGGTTGGCGCACGTCAGCCGGTTCGTGGCGTCTTGTCCGGTGCGACGCATCAGCGCGCGCACGCGCGCTTCGAACTCGCGGAAATCGAACGGCTTGGTGAGGTAATCGTCGGCGCCAAGATCGAGGGCGCGCACCCGCTCTTCGATCTCCGCACACGCGGTGAGCATGAGCACGCGCGTGGACAGGCCGCGCTCGCGCACGCGTCGCAGCAGCTCGAAACCATCGATGTGCGGCAGCATGACGTCGAGGATCAACAGGTCGTAATCGTCGCCGATGCGCGCCGCTGCTGCCGCGCCGTCCGTCTCGCAATCGAGCGCATGGCCAAGCCTGCGCAATTGGGTGGCGATCGCTTCGGCGACATCGGCGGTGTCTTCCACCAGCATGATGCGCATGGTTCCTGAGTCTCCTTCCCTCTTTTCACCGAGCGCGCGACGCGCACCTGGCTGCCGGTCACTTCCCGGCGTATGCCGCGATTCTGTCGGAAATCGTCTGCGACTTCCTCGGGGTTTCCCCTGAATTCGGGCGCCGCACGCCTCGCGTGTCAGCTTCGCTACAGCTTTGCTACTTAGTATCGGAACCGATTATAAGAGCATCCCTCAGGAGACACGCAATGCACAACGCCCCCCTTGCGGGCGCCGCCGGGACGATGGCGCCCGCAGCGCCGCCATTGCTGGAAATCGACCGCGTCACGCTGCAATACAAGACCGACGACTATCTGGTGACCGCCGCCCAGCAAGTGAGCTTCAATGTCTATCCGGGCGACCGGTTTGTGTTGCTCGGCCCGTCCGGCTGCGGCAAATCGACCTTGCTCAAGGCGATTGGCGGATATCTGCCGCCGGTCCACGGCGAGATTCGCCTCAAAGGGCGCACGATCACCGAACCGGGCCCCGATCGCATGATGGTGTTCCAGGAATTCGATCAACTGCTGCCATGGAAAACCGTTCGCCAGAACGTGGAGTTCGCGCTCGTCGCGAGCGGTCGCCTGAAACGGCGCGACGCCGCAGAACGCGCAGCACACTACATCGAAAAGGTCGGCCTGGCGAAGTTCATCGACAGCTATCCGCATACGCTCTCCGGCGGCATGAAGCAGCGCGTGTCCATCGCGCGCGGCATGGCAATGGAGCCCGACGTCCTCCTCATGGACGAGCCCTTCGCCGCGCTCGACGCCCTCACCCGCCGCAAGATGCAGGACGAGCTGCTGCGCTTGTGGGACGACACGCGCTTCACGGTGCTGTTCGTCACGCACGGCATCGACGAAGCGATTCGCATCGGCACGCGCATTCTGCTGCTCTCTGCGCACCCGGGTCAGGTCAAGGCCGAACTCAACAGCATCGCGCCCGAACAGCTCGGCACCGCGCACCAGAGCGCGCTCGAGTCCCGCATCGATCAACTGCTGTTCGCGACACACTGAGAAGACGACCATGAACACCATGACCTCGCCACCCACCGCGTCGTCCACGCCTGCGCCCATCGAACCGGTCTTCAGACCGGAGTTCGTGCTGGAACCGGCGCCCGCCGAGTTGTCGTCGATTCAGCGTCCGCTCTCTACCTTCGAGACACTGTACCGACTGAGTTGGCTGCGCAAGACGCTCATCTTGTGCGTGCTCGCGGTGATCTGGGAAATCTACGGCCGCTGGCTCGACAATGCTCTGCTCTTCCCAAGTTTCACCGACACGCTCGGCGCCTTCGCGAATGGACTGACGAGCGGTGTACTGCTGCTGCGCGCGGCGGTCTCGCTCAAGACGCTGCTCATCGGCTACGGCATCGGCATTGGGCTCGCGGCCGTGCTCACCACCGTCGCCATCAGTTCGAGGATCGGCAACGACTTGCTCGAGACGCTCACCGCGATGTTCAACCCGCTGCCGGCCATCGCGCTGTTGCCGCTGGCGCTGATCTGGTTCGGACTCGGTAGCGGCAGCGTGATTTTCGTGCTGGTGCACTCGGTGCTGTGGGCAGTGGCGCTGAACACGCACAGCGGCTTTCGCGGTGTATCGAAAACGCTGCGCATGGTCGGTCAGAACTACGGGCTCAAGCGCTTTGCGCTGGTGCGCCACGTGCTCATTCCCGCCGCGTTCCCGAGCATTCTCACCGGACTGAAGGTGGGCTGGGCATTTGCGTGGCGCACGCTGATCGCGGCAGAACTCGTGTTCGGCGTGTCCTCTGGGTCGGGCGGTCTCGGGTGGTACATCTTCGAGAACCGCAATTCGCTGGAGACCGCCAACGTCTTCGCCGGGTTGTTCTTCGTGATTCTGATCGGGCTGGCGGTCGAGAATCTGCTGTTCGCCCGCATCGAGAAGCGCACGCTGCATCGTTGGGGCATGCAGCACTGACACATGGTTTTTTGCGGCTGTGTTTGATTGACGCCCCTTCGGGGGTATGAATAATTCCAACTATCTGGAGACGACAACACCATGAACCGACGCCATTTCACCCGCTGGGCAAGCGCGCTGACGCTCGCCGTCACGACCGCCCTCTCCACACTCGGCAACGTGGCCCACGCCGAGGCCAGCACCGTGCGCCTGTCGCACGGCTACGGCATTCTCTATCTGCCGTTGATGGTCATGCGCGACCAGCATCTCGTGGAGAAGCACGCGAAGGCGCTGGGGCTGGGCGACGTGAAAACGACGTGGACCATTCTCGACGGCGGCAACGTCATCAACGACGCAATGCTCGCAGGCAATCTCGATGTGGCAGGCACAGGCGCGCCGGGCTTCGTCACGCTTTGGTCGAAGGCTCACGGCATTCCGCGCTCGGAAGTGATCGGTCTGTCGGCCCTGTCGACCGGCCCGCTCTGGCTCAACACGAACAACCCGAACGTCAAGTCGCTCAAGGACTTCACGTCGAAGGACAAGATTGCGATTCCGGGCATCAAGACCTCACTCTCCGCCGTGCTGCTGCAAATGGCGGCCGCCAAGACATTCGGCATCGAGAACTATGCGAAGCTCGATCCGCTCACGGTCAGCCTGAGCCATCCGGAAGCCCTCAGCGCCCTGCTCTCGGGCAAGACCGAGATCACGGCGCATTTCACCTCGCCGCCGTTCTCCTATCAGGAGCTGAAGGACCCGCGTATCAAGCGCGTGCTGAACTCGACCGACCTGCTCGGCAACATCACCATCGACGTCCTGTTCGCGCCGAAGCAATTCACCGTGCAGAATCCGAAGCTGGTGCAGGCGATTCTTGACGCTCAGGAAGAAGCCGCCGCGTATATCGCCAAAGATCGCGTAGGTGCCGCGAAGACGTTCCTGCGGGTGTCGAAGATGAACCTTCAACTCTCCGACATCGAGCAGATCCTCGCAGACCCGGGCATGAAGTTCACCACCACGCCCAATGGCCTGATGCAGTACGTCGAGTTCATGGGCCGCGCGGGCACCATCAAGGCGCGTCCGGCGAAGTGGACCGATCTGTTCGTGCCGCAGATGGCATCGCGCCAGGGAAGTTGAGGTCAAGGTGCACGGCCGGCGCGTATCCGGCACCGCCGTGCGTCAGACGGCCGGTGCAGCCGATATCGTTGCGGGAAGTGCACCGCGCAGGGCATTGCAGACGACGATGGCCTGCGCGCACAGCACATCGTCGCGTGTGAGCACCGCCTCGACGGCCCCCCACGAGGGGTCGTCGAGCAGCACACCGCGCATCACGCCCGGTAATACGCCGCACGACAGTGGCGGCGTCACCCAGACGCCGTCGCGCTTGACGAACACATTGCTGCGCCCGCCCTCCGTCAGTTCCCCCCGCTCGTTGAAGAACAACACGTCGAAGGCCCCGCCCCCTTGCGCCGCCTTCCACGCTGCATCGTAACGCGCACGCACCGTGGTTTTATGGCGCAGGAACACGTCGCTCGCACGGGTCGTGCTCGCGGGATTCGCCACGTCCGCCAGCCACACCACAACGCTGTCGGCCGACAACGGTTCGAGCACGCCATGGGTGATCTCGGCAGTCCCATCGTGGGCGAGCGCCAGCCGCAGGCGATGAATGCCCGCCTCGCCGAGCGTTGCGACGACCGTGTCGATCCGGGCGCGCAAGGCCGCTTCGTCGAACCGGAAGCCGAAGTACTTGGCCGACGTCGCGAGACGCGCCAGATGACGCGCCAGATGGGCCACGCCAGACGAATGCGTGGCCTGCATCGTCTCAAAAATTTCGAAGCCCGGATCGAGCGCGCTCAGGAAATGCGCCTTGAGCTTGCACTCGTCGCGTTCCTCGTCGGCTTGGCTATCGAGCACGATCCCCGCACCGACGCCCAACCGACCGCGCCGCAGACCGCTCGCGTCCGGTGCTTCGAGTTCGAGCGTTCGAATCGCGACGGACAAACAGAAGTCCCCGAGCGCTTGCGGGTTATCCTCGCGCGCATCGAGCCAGCCAATCGCGCCGGTGTAGAGCCGCCTCGGCGACGTTTCCAGTTCGCCGATCAGTTGCATCGCGCGGTGTTTCGGCGCGCCTGTGATCGAACCGCAGGGATACAGCGCGCGCAGAACATCGGCGAACGACGCCGTCTGCGGCAGCGTGGCGGTGACCGTCGAGGTCATCTGCAAGACACTCGCGAAGCGCGTCACCTCGAAGAGGTTCGGCACCTTGACCGTGCCAGGGATCGCAAGGCGTCCGAGATCGTTGCGCAACAGGTCGACGATCATCAGGTTCTCGGCGCGATTCTTCTCGTCGGCCGCGAGCGCGGCGCTGCGCTCGGCATCCACCGACGCGTCGCCGCACGCCGGCGCCGTCCCCTTCATCGGACGGGCCTCGATCTGCCCGCGCGAATGGCGCACGAACAGTTCGGGCGAGAGCGAGAGAATCGCCCGCCCCGCCACGCCCTGTGCCCCCGGCAACACGACCAGCGCACCGTACGGCACCGGCTGACGCGCCCGCAACCGGCGATACAGCGCCACGGGCGAGCCGAACGCGTCGAAATTCAGGCGGTACGTGTAGTTGATCTGATAGCACTCGCCTTGCGCGAGCCAGTCGTGAATGCGGGCAATGGCGTCGTCGAACGCGGCGTCGCTCACATCGCTTCGCAACGCGGCGACGCCGGCCACCCCAGGCGGGGCCACGCCGTCGCTGCCGAGATCGGTCGCAGCGGCAGCGGCAGCAGCAACAGCGGTGCCTTCGCTGGCAAATGTCGCTTCGCGACGCGATAGCCACGCTTGTGTTTGCGTGTCGTCGAGTCGTTGCAGGTCGCCAAACAGCAGCGCGCGAAATCGCCCCGGCGCGCGACGCGTCGTCACCGTCTGGACACCGCCCAAACGCACACCGAATTCGTAATCGGCCAGCAGCACGGCATGCAAGCCGTGACGTGTGGCATCTTCCACTTGGCGAAGTGCGTCGGAAAGCACACCGGGCTCGTCGCAAGTCACCTCGCGTACGAGCCCGGTATACAGACGCGCCCCACCGGCCGGATTCGCGCTGTCGTCCAACAGCGCGAACGCGGCCAAAGGCGCTTCATCTTGCATGCAATTACTCGAAGAACTGCTTCACACGGTCGAACCAACCCTTGGACTGCGGGCTGTGGCGAGCGCCGCCGGCCTTGAGCGACGCATCGAAGTCGCGCAGCAGTTGCTTCTGCTTGTCGTCGAGCTTCACCGGCGTCTCGACCTGCACATGCACGTACAGATCCCCCGGATAGCTCGCGCGCAGGCCCTTGATGCCCTTGCCGCGCAGGCGGAACGTCTTGCCCGTCTGGGTGCCTTCCGGCACTTCGAAGGTCGCTTTGCCGTGCAGCGTCGGCGCATCGATGTCGCCGCCGAGTGCCGCCGTTGCAAACGAAATCGGCATCTGGCAATGCAGATCGTCGCCGTCGCGCTCGAACACGTTGTGCGCCTTGATGTGGATTTCCACATACAGGTCACCCGCCGGACCGCCATTCACCCCCGGCTCGCCGTTGCCGGCCGAGCGGATGCGCATGCCGTCTTCGATACCCGCCGGAATCTTGATCTCCAGCGTCTTGGTCTTCTTGATCTTGCCCGCGCCGTGACAGTTGGTGCAGGGCTCGGGAATGTACGAGCCCGTGCCGTGGCACTTCGGGCAGGTCTGCTGAATGCTGAAAAAGCCCTGCGACATGCGCACCGCACCCGAACCGTTACAGGTCGGGCACGTCTCGGGCTTCGTGCCCGGCTTCGCGCCGCTGCCATGACAGATCTCGCATTCGTCCCAGCTCGGCACGCGAATCTGCGTGTCGAAGCCGTTTGCGGCCTGCTCGAGCGTAATCTCCATGTTGTAGCGCAGATCGGCGCCGCGATATACCTGCGGACCGCCCCGACCACCCCGGCCGCCGGCGCCGCCTGGGCCGCCCTGACCGAAGATGTCGCCGAAGATATCGCCGAACGCGTCCGCGAAGCCACCGAAGCCCTGACCGCCCGCGCCACCGAAGCCGCCCATGTTCGGGTCGACGCCTGCGTGACCGTATTGGTCGTATGCTGCGCGCTTCTCCGGCTCGGAGAGCATCTCGTAAGCTTCTTTGACTTCCTTGAACTTGTCTTCGGCGTCCTTGCTGTCCGGATTGCGGTCCGGATGGTACTTCATCGCCAGCTTGCGATACGCCTTCTTGATTTCTTCGTCGGAGGCGTTCTTGGCGACGCCAAGGACTTCGTAGTAATCACGTTTGGCCATAAGTCTTTCCAATGTTGGCGCATGTCGCCATCAGGCAAAAAGCCGGGTCGAGATTCTCTTGTCAGAGAACTTCGATACCCGGCCCACACGCGGCGCACATCTGCGTGCACCGCGCGCCATGCACGCCTTACTTCTTGTCGGTAACGTCCTTCACTTCAGCGTCGACGACATTATCGTCATGCGGCTTGCCCGGCTCGGCGCCCGCGGCACCCGCAGCACCGGCTTGCGCCTGCATGTCGGCATACATCTTCTCGCCGAGCTTCTGACTGACGGTGCCCAGCGCCTCGACCTTGGCATCGATGTCCGCCTTGTCCGAACCGCGCAGCGCGCCTTCGAGTGCCGTGATGGCCGATTCGATCGCTTCCTTCTCCGAAGCCTCGATCTTGTCGCCGTACTCGGTCAGCGCCTTGCGAGTGCTGTGGACCAGTGCGTCGCCCTGGTTACGGGAGTCGGCCAGCTCGCGTGCCTTCTTGTCTTCCTCGGCATTGAGCTCCGCGTCCTTCACCATTTGCTCGATCTCGGCATCCGACAGGCCCGAGTTCGCCTTGATGGTGATCTTGTTTTCCTTGCCCGTTGCCTTGTCCTTCGCGCCCACGTGCAAAATGCCGTTGGCGTCGATGTCGAAGGTCACTTCGATCTGCGGCGTGCCACGCGCGGCGGGCGGAATGCCCTCGAGATTGAACTCGCCCAGCGACTTGTTGCCGGCGGCCATCTCGCGCTCACCCTGGTACACCTTGATCGTCACGGCCGGCTGGTTGTCGTCGGCCGTCGAGAACACTTGCGAGTGCTTCGTCGGGATCGTCGTGTTCTTCGTGATCATCTTCGTCATCACGCCGCCCAGCGTTTCGATACCGAGCGAGAGCGGGGTCACGTCGAGCAGCAGCACGTCCTTGCGGTCGCCCGAGAGCACCGAGCCCTGGATCGACGCGCCAGCGGCCACGGCTTCGTCCGGGTTCACGTCCTTGCGCGGTTCCTTGCCGAAGAACTCCTTGACCTTGTCCTGCACCTTCGGCATGCGGGTCATACCGCCGACCAGAATCACGTCGTCGATGTCGCCGACCTTCACGCCGGCATCCTTGATGGCCAGGCGGCAAGGCTCGATCGTGCGCTCGATCAACTCCTCGACCAAGGCTTCGAGCTTGGCGCGCGTGATCTTCAGGTTCAAGTGCTTCGGACCCGAGGCGTCGGCCGTGATGTACGGCAGGTTGATTTCGGTCTGCTGGCTCGACGACAACTCGATCTTGGCCTTTTCCGCAGCTTCCTTCAGGCGTTGCAGCGCGAGCACATCCTTCGACAGATCGACGCCTTGTTCCTTCTTGAACTCGCCGATGATGTAATCGATGATGCGCTGGTCGAAGTCTTCGCCGCCCAGGAACGTGTCGCCGTTGGTCGACAGCACTTCGAACTGGTGCTCGCCATCCACATCCGCGATTTCGATGATCGAGATATCGAACGTGCCGCCACCCAGGTCATACACCGCGATCTTGCGGTCGCCGCCTTCCTTCTTGTCCAGACCGAAAGCCAGTGCGGCCGCGGTCGGCTCGTTGATGATGCGCTTGACTTCCAGACCGGCGATACGGCCGGCGTCCTTCGTTGCCTGACGCTGGCTGTCGTTGAAATACGCCGGCACCGTGATCACGGCTTCCGTGACCGGCTCGCCCAGATAGTCCTCGGCGGTCTTCTTCATCTTGCGCAGCACTTCGGCGGAAATCTGCGGCGGCGCCAGCTTCTGGTCGCGCACTTCCACCCAGGCGTCGCCGTTGTCGGCCTTGACGATCTTGTACGGCATCAGGCCGATATCTTTCTGCACTTCCTTTTCTTCGAAGCGACGGCCGATGAGGCGCTTGACAGCGTACAACGTGTTCTTCGGATTGGTCACCGCCTGGCGCTTGGCCGGCGCACCGACCAAAATCTCGCCATCGTCCATGTAGGCGATGATCGATGGCGTGGTGCGCGCACCTTCCGCGTTCTCGATGATCTTGACCTGATTGCCTTCCATGACGGCCACGCACGAGTTCGTGGTGCCCAAGTCGATACCGATAATCTTGCCCATTTGAATTTCTCCTAGCGTCCTGTGCGTCTTTCTATCGGGCCTGCGGCCCGTTAAATTCGTTGATCTGCACGACATATGGGGTGCAGCCCGGTACATTTCAAGACCCTTCTTGCGGTCCGGTTTTGTCCTCCCGCCGCCGCGATCTTCGCGCGGGCGGCGGCTGCCTGCCATGCCGTGCGGGTCAGCCGTCAGCCGGCAGCCGGCAGCCGGCAGCCCACGGATTGCCATGATGGCAGGGCACCGCGCGCCGGTACGTTCCGATTACTTGGCCGCAGCGACGGTCACGAGTGCCGGGCGCAGCACGCGGTCGGCGATCAGATAACCTTTTTGCAGCACCGATACGATGGTATTCGGCTCCTGGTCGGCCGGCACCATCGAAATGGCCTGATGTTGATGCGGATCGAACTTCGCACCGGCCGGATCGATGACGGTGACCCTGCTGCGCTCGAGCGCCGAGACGAGCTGACGCAGGGTCAGCGCGACGCCTTCCTGCAGCTTGGCCACGTCACCGCTCTTGTCGGCGGCGGCGGCTTCCAGGCTGTCGATCACCGGCAGGAGGTTCTCGGCGAAGCTCTCGACGGCAAACTTGCGGGCCTTCGCCACGTCATCTTCCGCGCGGCGGCGGACGTTCTCCATCTCGGCGCGTGCGCGCAACGCGTCGTCGCGCAGTGCCGCCGCTTCGGCTTGCGCCGCCAGAAGCTGCGCCTCGACCGAGGGCAGCGCGTCGTTCGCGAGCGCAGCGTCGTTCGGGGCCGCTTCGGCCTGGGACGGAATCGGCTGGTCGGGGGTGTTTTGCTGTTCAGTCATGAGCTTGAGTCGTCAAAAGGTTCTTGCGGCGCACCACGACGATGCGCCACCAGTTCAAATCCCATTGGATAGTAGGGGCGTTCACACCGATTTCAAGAGCTGGCGGGCAGTCTGTGCGCCATACCGGTGCGCGCTGCGCGTCGGAAAACATCCGGTTACACGCGTTACGAGTCCTCTATTGTATCGGCCGTTGCTGCGACCTAACATGAAATACGGTTCTGCGGATGTTCGTGCCATGCCGAACCCGGCCGCTCATCGGGCATCGCCTGTCCGATGCAGTGTTCTCTCAGGAGCGCATCATGAAGCTGCCACTGACTGTCGTATTCATCCTCGCGTTGGTGACGACGGTAACGATTACGATCTGCCTGTCCGGCGCAGTGACGCCGCGCGACACCGAGTACGGTGGCGTGAAGGCAGTGCTGCATCGCTACGTCGAAATGCCAGGCGCGCCGCTGCATTCACCCAACTCCGGAATCCCCTCACGGTAGTTGCGAGGGAACGCCGGAGCGCTTATGGCGCCTCGCCGTCATACGTGGCGATGTTCCCCAGTTCGTTCCGCCCTTGCCCTTGCCCTTGCCCTTGCCCGCCGCTGCGCGATTCGCCAGCGGCGGTGTTCGTTTGGGGGCATTCGCTGGGCAGGCATTCGTTGCGGGGCGCTGAAACAACGGCTGGCCGGCCGATCGGCCTTCGCCGTGGCAGGCTGGCGGGCTGCTGCTACTCGCCGAGCCCGCCGAGACGACGCCGGTCCCGCTTCGTCGGACGCCCGTGCAGTTGCGACGCGGGTTCCTGAAACAGCCGCCGGCGCTCACTTTCATTTGCACGCGCGCGAATACTGGCTTCCGTCTCTTCGTACAGCGACTGCGCCACCGTCGCCGAGCCCCGCACTTCGGCGATGGCCTTCACCCGGACTTCCCAACGCGTGCTGCCGTTGTCCACCGTGACGATGTCGCCTGGGCGGACGTCGCGCGCCGGTTTGACGCGCGCCTCGTTGCACAGGATTCGGCCGCGATCGACCGCCTGTGTGGCGAGCGAACGCGTCTTGAAGAAACGCGCCGCCCACAACCACTTGTCAATGCGCGTGGCGGCCTGCGCAGAATCGTCGACCTTGACCGTCACCTGCTCGCTCCCGGCTCGCCCTGTGCCGATGCGGCGGCTGCGGCATTGGCCGCATTCGCTTCGTCGAACGCGGCAACGGCCGCGACTTGCCGCTGGCGGGTCGAGGCCACCGCCGCTGCCGACGCCTGAACCGCACCCTCGGGCGTGAGCACCGGCCACCCCTGCAGGTGACGCGCCGCAATCTCGCCAAGCGCCGTGATCCAGGCACTCGCACCGTTCAGGCACGGGATGAAGTGGAACGCCTTGCCG
The DNA here is from genome assembly GCF_041919235.1 of Pandoraea sp. NCBI lineage: Bacteria > Pseudomonadati > Pseudomonadota > Betaproteobacteria > Burkholderiales > Burkholderiaceae > Pandoraea > Pandoraea sp. The sequence continues at coordinate 58,941 of NZ_JAYRUC010000010.1, read as the reverse complement.
CCTGCGGACAAGTACGCGTGACGGCCTTCCATGTTGATTTCTTCGAGCGTCTCGAGACAGTCGGAGGTGAAGCCGGGGCAGAACACGTCGACACGCGGCGTGCCGCCACGACCCAGTTCTTCGAGCGTGGGCGCCGTATACGGTTGCAGCCATTCGGCCTTGCCGAAACGCGACTGGAACGTAAGACGGCAGGTCGTCTCATCGAGACCGAGCGCGGCCCCCAGCAGACGTGCCGTCTTCACACACTGATCGTGATACGGATCGCCCAGATCGAGCGTGCGGCGCGGTACGCCGTGAAAGCTCAGCAACAAGCGCTCGCCCGCCGCGAAATCGGGACGGCCGTGCTGCTGCCAGTAGCCTTCTACCTGCTGACGCAGCGCCTCGATGTACGCAGGATGATCGTGATAGTCGCGCACCGTGCGCACGTCGGGCTGATTGCGCAGTCGACCCAGCACGCGGAACACGGCGTCACTGGCCGTGGCGGTCGTGCTGCTTGAGTACTGCGGATAGAGCGGCAGGACGAGAATGCGCTCGACGCCAATTTGCCGCAGCGCGCGAATGCGCTCCGGGATCGACGGATTGCCGTAGCGCATGGCGTAGTCGACGACCACGTCGTAATCGTTCGCATGCAGCAGGGCGCGCAGCGCGTTTGTCTGATACTCGGTGTTCACTTTGAGCGGCGAGCCGTCGCGCGTCCAGACCGTCGCGTACTTCTGTGCGGACTGACGGGAGCGGAACGGCAAGATCACCAGCCGCAGCAATGGCTGCCACACCAGCGAAGGAATCTCCACGACGCGAGGGTCCGACAGGAACTCCCGCAGGTAGCGGCGCACGGCCGCAGGGCGCGGCTCATCGGGCGTGCCGAGGTTGATCAGCAGAACGGCAGTCTTGCCGGCCTGGCCATGCGAAATAGGTTCTGGATCGAAGCGCATGGGACGTACTTTACCGCAAACTCGGGATGAATCCGGCAGGCATGCCACGCGCCCCCGCCGCCGTGCCCCGCCCCGTCAGCCAGCCGGCGACGACGGGGCGCGACGGCCGATTCGGCGCTCAACCGTGCGGATGCTCGTCTTCGCGCGACGGGTCATGGCGTGCGCTTGGGCGCTCGGTCTCGTGCGATGGAGCACGCGCGCCGTCGGGCTTGCTTTCACGAGGCGCGGGTGGCGGATGCGGATGCCCCTGGGGTTGTGGGTTCGGTGCCTGCGGACGTTCGGGCGGACGCACAGGTCTCGGCGCGACTTGCGCGCGCTCGGTCTGGGGTTCCGCCTGGGGTTTCAAACTCGGCTGGGGACGCGGCTGGGGACGCGTCACATTCGGCTGAACACGCTCGATCGGCGCTGACGGACCGGGCTGCGGCTGGAACTGCGGCTGCGCGTGCGACTGCCATTGCTGCGCTCGACGGACCGGTTCGGCCGGGTCGGGTTGAACGCGCGACGGCGCAGGAGCACTGCGCGCCGCTGGGGCCGGCATGGGCGCTTGCGGCGATTGACGCGGCATCTGCATGTCGCGCGGCACCGATTCGCGCCCGGTCTGCGACGGTTCGCCACGTGAGCCACCTAAGCCACCTAAGCCACCTGAGCCATCTGAACCACGCAAGGCAGGCTCGGTCGGCACACGCGTTTGCGGCGGATGCGGCACGCCCGACGGGACCGCCTGCCCACCTCGCTCCGGCAGCGGTGCCTGCGGCGCGGACCGAAGCGGGCGATTCTGATAAACGCCCTGTCCCGGATTTCCCGGCCCCCCCGGCTCGGCGAGAACGCCAGGTTCACCCGGCACGCCCGAATGTCCCGGCTTGCCCGGTACACCCGGTACACCCGGTACGCCGCGCATTGGCGATACGGCTTCGGAGGGCGGCAGCGAGCGACGCGCCGGCGCTGCGGGCGTCACCCCGAGGGGCGCTTGGGCCGGCGCCGCCCCGTTCGCCCCGTTCGCACCGATCGGCGCGCCGACGGGCCCATGGGTGCCGACCACCGTCACGCGCGGCTGTATACGCCCTGGCGAGCCAGCGACGCCCGGTTGGGTCTTGGGCATTTGCTGGGCGCTGCGCCCCAACGCCAGCGGCGTGCCACCCGCATCAGGCACTGCGTGCAGTTGGCTCGTAAGCTCACGCGACGGCAACATGCGGGCGACCGGCGAGCGCGTGGCGAGCACCTGCCGGTTGAACAGACCCGCCGGCGGCGCTCCCGCAGCACGACGGCTGTTGCCGAACACACTCTGCTGCACTGGCGCGACGCCTGGCGTGTTGCCCACACGCCACGGCTGGCCGGCACGCGGGGCGGCCAATGCCACGGGCGCGCCCACTGGGCGACCCTGTACGAAGGCATGGGCAGGCATCGTCGACACGGCGCCGCGCACATTGCGATTCACGTACACATTGTTGACGTAAATTTGGGTGACATCGGTCGTCCGGATCACCGTCGATCGATTGATGTTGGTCACATACGACGAGCTGGCGCGATAGGCCGGGCGATAAGCATCGTGCGGACCGAGCGCGAACCAGGCAAGCCCCATGCCCCCCGCCGCAAACGAGATGCCCCATTGATTCCCGCCGCTGTTGCCGCTGACCCAGCCGACCAGCGCCGGCGCATACACAGGACGCGCGGCGACCGGGCCCGGCACCCAGCACCAGCGCGCGTCGACGTAGGCCCAACGGCCGTAGTGATAGGGCGCGAAGCCCCACGGCGCATCGTCGACCCACGTCCAGCCCCACGGTTCGACCCAGACCCAATGCCCCGTGCGGTAAGGCGCCCAGCCCGACGGCACGTCGGACGGCACCCACACGGCGCCGTAGGTCGACGTCTCCTGCCACACGCCGTAGTCGTCCAGACTTTCGAAGCCGGTCATCTCACGCGGCACATAACGTGCGGACACGGAGGCGTCCTCGCGAGCGTCGCGCTGACGTACCCATTCGTCGAACGCGTCGGCCACGCGTTGCCCTGTCGGTTGCTGCATCAGGTTCTGACCGATGAATGCGACACGCTGCCCCTGCTGCAGGGGTACGGATGCGCCTTGACCATACACGGTGGCCGCACCGCGCCAGACGCTCACGGTCGTTACCCCGTTCGGGTCGATGTCGACCCGATACTCACCGGGCTGTTGCGGGACGAACGCCAGATTCGGCGTATCGATCTCGTAAGGCCGATTCGGATCGTAGGCCCGCAAACGCAATCCGACCGTGCCCTGCGTTACGTTCAGTTGCACATTCTGATCGGTCACCGCCGAGAGCACGACGCTGGTGGACGCCCCCATGCGAACCGCCGTACCGCCGACGTGCATCTCGGCACGGCTGTTGCGGTCGACCCAGACGGCATCGCCCGTGGTAAGCGGCCGGTTGCGATCGGCGTAGTGCCATTCGCTGGTGCCTGCGGGGGCATACGTGACGGTGCCGTCGAAATCGTTCAGACGTGCCACCCGCCCCGGCGGGTCGGCGCTCTGGGCGTATGCCAGCGCGGGAACCCCCGCTGCGCCAACGGCCCCGAGCGCTAACCCGATACCGAGATTGCGCGCCATCGACCACCAGGAAATCAGGGATTTCATAAACACTCCGGGTCCGTCCGGCTCACGCACCGAGCGTTGCGTCGGTCGCGCCACCTTGTTGCTCTGTCCGAATCCTTCGACGAACGCCATGCTCGCGACTTCGCCATAAGTGACAACTCAAGCGTAAGCCTGCCGTGTGTGACAGCGTGTAAAGGAATGCTACGGGGATGTAACGCGAAGCGGCAGCGCAGACGCCCGTTTGCCCGTTTGCCCGTTTGCGTCCGGCCAATCCTGGCACGTGCGTCCAAGGGCTGGCGTTGGTGCCGACGTTAGTGCTGGCGTCAGTGCTGGCTGAGCGCGTTGGAGAGCAGCTTGGCGGTGATGTCGACGATCGGGATCACACGCTCATACGCCATACGCGTCGGGCCGATCACGCCGAGCGTGCCGACGACTTCGCCGTCGACTTCGTAGGGTGCCGTGATGACCGTCATCTCCTCGATCGGCACGAGGCTCGACTCGCCGCCGATGAAGATCTGCACGCCCTGAGCACGGCTCGACACGTCGAGCAATTGCAGCAGGCCGGTCTTGGACTCGAACACGTCGAAGAGCTTGCGCAGGCGCGCCATGTTCGACGACAGATCTTCCACGCCCAGCAAATTGCGCTCGCCCGAGATCAGCACGCTCTCACGGGTGGTGTCGGCCATGGCGTCGCTGCCCGCCTGCACGGCGGCCTGCATCAAAGCGCTCATATCGGAGCGCAGCGCATCGAGTTCACCGCGCAAGCAAGCGCGCACGTCGTCGAAGCTGTGGCCGCCGAAATTGGCGTTCAGATAGTTTGCCGCCTCCACCAGTTGCGCGGGCGAATGATCCTTTTCCGTCAGGATGATGCGGTTCTGCACGTCGCCGTCGGGGGTGACGATGATGAGCAGCACGCGCTTGTCGGACAGCCGCAGAAATTCGATCTGCCGGAACGTCTGGCTGCGGCGCGGCGTCAGCACCACGCCCGCGAACTGCGAAAGATTGGAGAGCACCTGCGCCGCCGAGGCAACCAGTTGCTGCGGCCCCGCGGGCTGCAGCCCGGTCTGCACCTGTGATGCCAATTGATGCACCGCCTCCTCGAGCGGGCGCACCGTGAGCATGGTATCGACGAACAAACGATAGGCACGCGGCGTCGGCACGCGACCGGCCGACGTATGCGGGCTGGCCACAAAGCCGAGCGCCTCGAGGTCGGCCATCGCGTTACGGATGGTCGCCGGCGACAGGTCGAGTCCGGAGTATCGGGAAAGCGTGCGAGACCCGACCGGCTGGCCATCCGCGATGTACCGTTCGATCAGGGTTTTGAGGAGCGTTTGCGCACGTTGATCTAGCATGGCAAAAATTGTAACGCGAAATGTGCATACGCGGCGTGCGGCAAACCCCGAGGCGTATTCCGCGAGGCCGCGCGTGCCGATGGTTGGTGTCATCGACTTATGGTGTAATGGCGGCATGAAAACAGGGAGCCCTTTCAAGACCGTGGCGCTCGTCGGGAAATACCATGCCGACGGCGTTGCCGAACCGTTGCTCACGCTCGCGGCATGCATCGCCCAGCGGGGGCACCATGTCGTCTTCGAGCGAGAGACCGCGCACAACATCGGCGCGGCGGCCGATCCTTACGGCACCCTCGATATTCGGGAGATCGCCACGCAGGCCGATGTGGCCGTGGTCGTCGGCGGCGACGGCACGATGCTTGGCGTCGGCCGTCAGCTTGCGGCATCGAAGGTGCCGCTCATCGGCGTGAACCACGGACGCGTCGGTTTCATCACCGATATTCCGCTCGACGAAATGCGGCAGGTCGTGCCCGCCATGCTCGAAGGGCATTTCGAAGCCGAGCAGCGCACGCTGCTGGCCGCCCGCATCGAGCGCGACGACCAGACGCTCTTCGAGACGCTCGCGTTCAACGACGTGGTCGTGAACCGCTCGGGCATCTCGGGCATGGTCGAGCTGCGTGTCGATGTCGACGGCCGCTTCATGTACAAGCAGCGCTCCGACGGCCTGATCGTCGCCACGCCCACCGGCTCGACCGCCTACGCGCTCTCGGCCACCGGCCCGATTCTGCATCCGCGTCTTGGCGGCGTGGTACTCGTGCCGATCGCCCCGCATGCGCTGTCGAACCGGCCGATCGTGCTGCCGGATTCGAGCAGCATCGTCATCACCATCACGGGCGGGCGCGAAGTCGGCGCCAACTTCGATATGCAGTCGTTTGCCGAACTGCGCCAGGGCGACCGGATTCTATTGGGCCGGTCCGAGCACCAAGTGACGTTTCTGCATCCGGTGGGCTACAACTACTACGCCACGCTGCGCCGCAAGCTCCACTGGAACGAGCATATTTCCGACGAAGACATGCCGCAGAACTGACCTCACGCCTCTCTCGACCTCCCATGCTACGCAGTCTCTCGATTCGCGATTTCGTGATCGTCGATCGTCTCGACCTGGAATTCTCCGCCGGCTTCACCGTGTTCTCGGGGGAGACCGGCGCGGGTAAATCGATTCTGATCGACGCGCTCGCGTTGGCCATGGGCGAGCGCGGCGACGCCAGTATGGTGCGGGCGGGGCAGACACGCGCCGACATCACCGCCGAGTTCGCCGCCGACGCGCAAGCCCGCCCCGATCTCGAAGCCTGGCTTCAGGCACAGGCGCTCACGCTCGAAGAGCACGGCGGCGTGCTGCTGCGCCGCGTGCTCGACTCGGGCGGACGCTCGCGCGCCTTCATCAACGGCACACCCGCCACCCTCGCCCAACTGCGCGAGCTCGGCGAGATGCTCGTCGACATTCACGGGCAGCATGCGCACCAGCAACTGCTGCGCCCCGACGCGCAGCGCCGTCTGCTCGATGCCCACGCCAGCGCCAGCGTGCTTGCAGCCGACACGGCGGCGGCACACAAGGAATGGCGGCGTCTCGTCAAACGATGCGAAGAAGCGCACGGGCGCGACCGCGAGTTGCAACTGGAACGCGAACGCCTCGAATGGCAAACGTCGGAGCTCGACAAGCTGAACCCGCAGGAAGGCGAGTGGGATGACGTGAGCGCCGAGCATCGCCGGCTCTCTCACGCCGCGAGCCTCATCAACGGCGTGCAAGGCGCGCTCGACACGCTCGCCGAGGCCGACGGGGCAATCGTCCCGTCGCTCGGTCATGTGGTGCATCAGATCCGCGCATTGGCCGAGATCGATGCCGGGCTGGCCGACACGCTTGCCGCGCTGGAGCCCGCCGAGATTCAGCTTCGCGAAGCCGTCCACTCGCTCACGCATTATGCGCAACGCATCGATCTCGACCCGGAGCGCCTGGCGGTTGTCGAGCAGCGTCTCGAAGCGCTGCATTCGGCGGCACGCAAGTTCCGCGTCACACCGGAGCGGCTGCCGGCCGAGCACGCCGAACGGCGTGCGCTGCTCGATGAACTGACCGCCTCGCAGGACACGGCCGCCATGCAGGCTGCGGCCGACGCAGCCCATGCGACGTACCTCGCGCTCGCGAAGGACTTGTCGAAGGCCCGCGCCGCCGCGGCGGCGTCGCTCTCGCGAGAAGTCACCCGCGCGATGCAGGATCTCTCGATGCCGGGCGGGCGCTTCGACGTTTCGCTCAGCCCCACCCCCGAGCCCCAGTCGTTCGGTCTGGAGACGGTCGAGTTTCTTGTCGCCGGTCATCCGGGCGTGCCGACGCGGCCGCTCACCAAGGTGGCGTCCGGGGGCGAACTGGCGCGCATCAGCCTGGCGTTGCAGGTGATCGCCAGCAGCGCGAGCCTCACACCGACGCTGATCTTCGACGAAGTCGATTCCGGTATCGGCGGCGCCGTGGCCGAAGTGGTCGGCCGTCTGCTGCGAGAACTCGGTCAGGGACGGCAGGTGCTGTGCGTCACCCACTTGCCGCAGGTCGCCGCCCTCGGCCATCAGCATCTGCGTGTGAAAAAGCGCAGCGACGGCGATACGACGATGAGTGAAATCGAGCCGCTCGGCCGCACGGAACGCGTCGAGGAGATCGCCCGGATGCTCGGGGGTGTGGAAATTACCGCGACGACGCGCAAGCATGCGCGGGAAATGCTCGCGCTCTGAGCGCCCCTTGCACACCGCTCGCGCCTCAGCGCAGACACGGATAGACGCAGACCATCGCGGGCGGCCACGCGTCGGCCGCCCGCGTCTGACGTCAAACCGGTCCAGCGTTGGAAAACACCGAATCCCATAGCGCCATTACGGCTTCGCGTTCGGCCTCGACATCGTCGGCCGGCACGCGCGCGGCTTCCACGCCATCGAGCCGCAACTTGTGCTGACGCTTGCGATATGTCCGATAAGCGGCGGCGGCATTGTCGGCGAGCGTGGCGTCGATCAGTCCGAGCTGCGCCGCTTCGCGCAACAGCGCGATGTTGCCTGCATTGCGCAGCAACGCCGGGTGCGCGCCCGAATACAGCAAGACCAGGTACTGCACGGTGAACTCGATGTCGACCATGCCGCCGCGGTCGTGCTTCAAATCGACGAGCCCGGTCGGGTTCGGATGCCCTTCGAGCACCTTACGTCGCATTGCCACGATTTCCTGCGCGAGCGGCAGGGCTTCGCGTGGCGTGGCGAGCACCTGCGCCCGTATGCGCTCGAACGCAGCGCCAATCGCCTCGTCGCCGGCACAGAAACGGGCACGCGTGAGCGCTTGATGCTCCCAGACCCACGCCGTGTTCGCATTGCCCTCGCGGAACTGGTACTGGCGAAAACTCTCGATGTTCGTCACCAACAAGCCCGATAAACCATTGGGCCGCAGCCGCAGATCGACGTCGAAGAGCATGCCCGCGCCCGTATGCGTGGTGAGCCACGTCACGAACCGGCGGGCCAGCGCGGCATAGGCGTCCGGTGCGCGATCGTCATCGTCGTCATAAAGGAAAATCAGGTCGAGGTCGGACGCGTAGCCCAGCTCCTTCCCGCCGAGCTTGCCGTAGGCAATCACCGAGAAGCGCGGCACCTCGCGGTGGCGCGTGGCCACGTGCGGCCAGACGGTCGAGATCGTCACGTCGACGATGATGTCGGCCAGTTCCGAGAGCCGGTCGCCGATCGCCTCGACCGAGAGCGTGCCCTGCAGATCGAGCAGCAAAATTCGGAAGACCTCGGCGTGATGCGCGCGCCGCAGAATGTCCATTTGCACTTCGACGTTTCCCGCCGCGCCCGACGCGTTCAGGCTCAGCAGCAACTGCGTCTTGAATGACGGCCAGTCGAACGGGGCGGCGAGCGCCTCGTCGTCAAGGAGTTCGTCGAGCAATTGCGGGTGGATGACCAGATAGCCCGCCGCCCAGCGCGAGCCGGCCAGCACCTTGACCACGCGCTCCAGCGCGCGCGGATACTCCGTGAGGAGCGCCAGATACGAACTGCGCCGGCTGATGGTCGAGAGCAGATCGAGCATGCGCGCCAGCACGGCGTCGGCCTCGCCCGTGCCCGCCGCGCCTTCCACCGCGCGCTGCACGAGTTGGTCGAAGCGCCGCCGGCTGATCTCGCCCAGCGCCTTGTAGCGTGACGACGTCCACACCGCGCGCAGCCGGTCGAGCGCCCCTTCGGCATCGGTGAAGCCCAGACGCGCGAGTTGATTGCCGAGGTCGCCCGTCTGCGCCTCGTCGGCCAGACACTCGCTCCACAACTCGGGCGGGCATTCGCAATCGCCCGAGCCGGACGCCCCGTGCTTCCCGCCTTTCTGTGCGTTGCTGCCCGCCTTGTCGGCGAAGATCTCGTCGAACTGGGCCGCCACGAATTCGCGATGCTCGTCGAGCACCGTCATGAAGCTGGCTTCGTCGGGGAAGCCCATCGCACGCGCGATCGCAAGGCGATCGTCACCCGATGCGGGAAGCATATGCGTCTGCGCGTCGTCCAGGTATTGAATGCGGTGTTCGAGCTTGCGCAGGAAGACGTAGGCGTTCGAGAGCTCATCGGCGACGTGCTGCGCGAGCCAGCCACGTCGCGCCGCCACGCCCAGCACGGCGAGCGTCGGGCGCACGCGCAGCTCCGGCTCCTGCCCGCCCCGGATCAGTTGAAACACCTGGGCGCAGAACTCGATCTCGCGAATGCCGCCGCGCCCGAGCTTGATGTCGTTGATGCGGGCCGGTTTGGCGCGCGCGCGGCGCTCCGCCTCATGGCGAATCTGTTCGTGCAGCGCACGAATCGCGCCGATCACACCGTAGTCGAGATAGCGACGAAACACAAAAGGCTGCACCAGCGAGGCCAGCAGCCGCTCGATGCGCTTGCCGGGCTCGGTCGCGACCTCGGACACCAGCCGCCCCTTGATCCACGCGTAGCGCTCCCACTCACGCCCTTGCACGTAGAAATACTCTTCGAGCATCGGCAGGCTGCACACGAGCGGCCCCGAGTCGCCGTTCGGACGCAGGCGCATGTCCACGCGAAACACATAGCCGTGGGGCGTGAGCTCGGAAATCATGCCGATCAGCTTGCGGCCGAGCTTGGTGAAGAATTCGTGGTTCGACAGCGGCCGCAGGCGGCTCGCTGCCGCCGGATCGGCATCGTCGGGCGCCGACGTGTCGCCATCGTCTTCGTAGAGAAAGATCAGGTCGATGTCCGACGAGACGTTCAGTTCGCGCCCGCCGAGCTTGCCCATACCGACCACGCCAAGCGTCTGCCGCTGCCCTTCCACGTTGCGCGGCACGCCGTGAATGGCTTCCAGCTCGCGCGACAGCACCGCGATCGCTGCCTGCACGGCGAACTCGGCGAGGGCCGTCATGGCTTCGGTCACCTCGGACAACTCGGCGCGGCCGTCCAGATCGCGCTGCATGACCGCGCACAGCGCTTCGACGCGCAGCACGCGCAACGCCCGAGACAGGCCCGCCTCATCGAGGCCCGACACCCCCGAGGGTTGTTCGGGCGGCGATAGCTCGGTGCCGGTCACGCTTTCGAAGCGACGGGCCAGCCAGCGCGCGTCCACAGGGTGCTCCGCCAACGCGGGGAGCGCCTCGGCAAGCGCAGGACGGCTCGCCAACATGCGCGCCACATAGCGCGAGTAGGACGAGAGATCGATCGGGTTTGGGTGTGAACTCACGGGCGGGCTTCCGGTCAGCAATGTGAGGAAGAGACTTTCGCATGCTTACCCGTGCGCGATGAAACGCCGGTTCACACGTCTGTTTCTCCTACGGCCGGGCCGTCGGACGGCCTTGGGCTTGTGTTACAGTCTTTGCCACAGAAACTACCACATTCCCTCGTAGACGCGCAGCATGACCGACCGCAAGCCGCCCGCCTCGCCCACTGCGACCCGGTCCTGGCTCTCATCACTGCCGCGTGGCTTGCGCCTGGGGCTGGAATGGCTGCTGGCGCTCGTCGTCATCGCCTATTTCGGACTGGGCGCGGTCGTCTTGACGACCCGCTACGTCATCCTCCCCCGTGTCACCGATTACCGCCCGCAAATCGAAGCGGCGGCGACGCGCGCCATCGGCCTGCCCGTCACCATCGGTCGAATCGACGCGGTCTGGCGCGGCTGGCACCCGTATCTGACGCTCGAAAACGTGCGCATCACGCGTGTGACACATGCTGCGCGTGCCGCCGGCACCACCCGCGCCCCCCGCGCCACACCTGGCACGCCCCCCGGTGCGCCACCGCCCGCCGAGCCGAGCCTGACGCTCCACCGGCTCGACGCCGTGCTCTCATGGACCAGCCTGATCCATCTTGACCTGCGTCTGTCGAATCTCACGCTGTACGAACCCGATCTGACCGTCGAGCGCCTCACCGACGGATCGGTGCTCGTTGCCGGCATGCCGGTCGCCGGTAGCGGCGGCGCCGCCGACACCACGGCCGCAGACTGGCTCATGCGGCAGGCACGCGTCGTCATTCGCAACGGCACGGTGCGCTGGCGCGACGCCATGCGCGACGCGCCCGAGGTCGTCGTCACACACGTCAACGCCATGCTGCGCAATCGCGGCTTCGAACACCGCTTCGGCATGCAGGCGAACCCGCCGCCCGGCATCGAGGCACCGCTCGACATTCGCGCCCGCTTCTCCCATGCGCTGTTCGCGCGTCCGAGCGACGTCAAACGCTGGCGTGGCCAGCTCTATGGCGATGTCGGCACGCTCGATCTGAGCGCGCTGGCCCGCTACGTCGACTTGCCGGGCAAGGACTCGCGCGGACGCGTTGCTGCCCGGGCATGGGTCGACTTCGACGGCACCGCGATTACGGGGGCCACGCTGCTCGCAGCGGGGTCGAACACGTCGGTGCAGTTGGCCGATGACCTGCCGCCGCTCACCTTCGACGCGACCCAGGGCCGGATCGATGTCACCCGCACGGGGCCGCAGGCCGCCCCGGGTTGGCAACTGCGCGCCCGCGATCTGACGTTGCAGGCGGCAGGCCGCCCGACGCTCGATGTGCCCGATCTGCGCGGCACCTACGCGCCGGCCAACGACGCGCGCGGTTTGCAGGCGGCACTCTCCGGCCAGCGCCTCGACATCGGCGCCGCGATGGCGCTCGTGCCGTCACTGCCGATCGATCCGAAGACGCGCGACACGCTCGCGCGTTTCCGGCCGCGCGGCAGGTTGGCCAATTTCAACGTCGACTATCAGGCGCCCAAACCCCACGGCGCGGGTAACTGGCGCGATCTGCCGGGCATCCGACAATTGACCCCCGAGCGCGAGCGCTATCGCGTGGTCGCCGATTTCGACGCACTCGGCGTCGACAGCGAACCGAGCCGGAATCCGCCGGGCTCGCAAGGCTCGCAAGGCCCGCAAGCGGCGTCCAATGCGGGACGCCCCGGCTTCGCCAATCTGAGCGGACACGTGGACGCCGACCAGTCACGCGGCAGTCTGACGCTCAACGCCAGGAACGCCACACTCGACTTTCCCGGCCACTTCGACCAACCTCGCATCGATCTGGATACGTTGAGCGCACGCGCATCATGGCGGGTCTCACACTCGGCGACCCAGCGCGATGCCCCCGCGAACGTGCAGGTGCGTGTCGACGCCCTGCATCTGCAAAACGCCGAACTCACCGGCGACGTGAGCGGCACGTGGCATAACGGCGGCAAGGGCAACGGCATCGTCGATCTGAAAGGCAGCATCGTGCGCGCGAACGCCAGTTCGGTGCCTCGCTACCTGCCGACCGACATCGGCGCGAGCGTGCGCGACTATCTGCAACGCGCGTTGCTCGGCGGCACGGTGCAGAACGCGCCGTTTGCGGTGCAAGGCGATCTCGAAGACTTTCCGTTCGCCAGCGGTGGCGGCAAGTTCCGCATCGACATCCCCCTCGTGGACGTCGCCTTCAATCCGTCACCCCAGCGTCCCGGTCACACCGAAGTCTGGCCGGCCTTCGACAAGGTGCGGGGCAATCTGCGCTTCGATGCCGACAAGCTGCACATTGCCATCGACAGCGGCTCGGTCTTCGGCGTCGCACTCACCCAGGTGCAAGGCGACATCAACGACATCGGTCAGGACGACTCGGTGCTCACCCTCAAGGGAGACGCACGCGGCCCGGCCGCAGACTTCGTGAAGTACCTGAACAGCAGCCCGGTGGGGCATTGGATCGGCGACTTTACCGAGGAAACACGGGCGAGCGGCACCGCGCAGCTCGCCATGCAATTGACGATGCCGCTCGACCATACCGATCAGTCGAAAGTCACAGGACGAGCGCGGTTCCTGCGCAACGACATCACGCTGCTCAACGGTCTGCCGACCTTCGGCGCGGTGGACGGAGAACTGGCGTTCAACGAGCGCGGCATCTCGCTCGACAATCTGCGCGGCACCTTCCTCGGCGGGGAGGTGCGCGCTTCGGGCGGCAGTCGCAACGATGGCACGCTCGCCCTGAACATCAATGGCACGATCAGCGCACAAGGGCTGCGCGAGAATCGCGAAAGCGCCGCACTCGCGCAACTGGCCAAGCGCATGACGGGCAGCACGCCCTATACGGCCACGGTCACGGTGCGTCAGGGCATGACGGACGTGGCCGTGCAATCCACGCTCGCCGGACTGGCCGTGAACCTGCCCGCGCCGCTGGGCAAGACGGCCGAGTCGTCGCTGCCCGCCCGTTTCACGCTGCGGCCGCAGGCGAACCCCGGCGGCCGTCGCATCGATACGCTCGACTTCGCCATCGGCAGCGTGCAAGGCAGCTACGTGCAGCAGCTTGACGGCACGCGCGTCGAGGTGCTGCGTGGCGGCATCGGCATCGACCAGCCCGTGCCGGCCCCGCGCGAAGGCGTGCAGGCGGCCGCCCAGTTCGATACGCTCGACGTGGACGCGTGGCGCAGCGTGATCGCATCGCTCGCGAGCGATGCGGCCAAGCCCGGCACGCAAGGCGCAGCGGCCACTCCCGCACCGACGGCGGCCGCAGCGAGCGACGAATTCGGCGCGCTCACGCCCTACCTGCCAACGCGTCTCGCGCTGCATGCCAAGCAGGTGCGTCTGATGTCGCGCCAGTGGCCGGAATTGGTCCTGGGCGCGCAGCGCAGCGATCACGACTGGCAGGTCAGCCTGGCGTCGGATCTGGTCTCCGGCTTCGCCGAATGGCACGCCCCGGACGCGAAGAACCCGTCGGGCACCCTTCGCGCACGGCTCGCGAAGCTGGTGATCCCGCGCGAAGAGCAAGGCGACGATGTCCTCACGCAAGTCCTCGACGAGCCGAGTGACGAATTCCCGGCCATCGATGTCGTTGCCAACGATTTCGTGCTGCGCGACAAGCCGCTCGGCCGGTTGCAATTGAACGCACACAACGCCACCGAGGACGGCGTGCCCGTGTGGCAGCTCACCAAGCTGACGTTGAGCAACAGCGCCGCCACCCTCGACGTGAAGGGCAATTGGCGCACCTCGCGCCGCCGCGCGGCCATCGCCGGCGGCGACAACAACGTGCCGCGCCGCACCGTGCTCGACTTCAATCTCGACGTGAAGGACGCAGGCGGCCTGCTCGACCGCCTGGGTCTGCCCAAAACGCTCAAGGACGGTTCGGGCACGGTCTCGGGACGCTTCGGCTGGCAAGGCGGTCCCGACGCCATCGATTACCCGACGCTCGGCGGCCGTGTCACGATCGACCTGAAGCGCGGGCAAATCCTGAAGGCCGACCCCGGACTGGCCAAGCTGTTGGGGATTCTGTCGGTGCAGACGCTCGCGAAGATTCTGACGTTCGACTTCAACAGCGTGATCGGCAGCGGCCTGCCGTTCGACAGCATCGTGGGCAACGCCACGATGCAAGGCGGCGTGGCGAACACCAACGACCTGACGATCAACGCCAACGCCGCGACGATCAAGATCGACGGCCACACCGACCTCGCCCACGAGACGCAGGACCTGAATGTGCTGGTGCTGCCGAAGATCAATGCGGCGTCGGCGTCGCTTGCGTGGGCCATCGTCAATCCGGCGCTGGGCATCGGTTCGTTCTTCGCGCAATTGGCGCTGGGCGAACAGCTCTCGCGCACGCTCTCGACGACCTACCACGTGACCGGCTCGTGGGACAATCCGGTCATCGAACAGGCAAGTAGCAATAAGAGTAAGATCGACGCATCCCCGGAAGCCCGGCCCGGGGCGCAAAATCGCGCCCCGCCGGAGATTGCGCTCCGCAACTGAGCCCACTCACGTGTGTTTGCGAAACATACGGGGGTTTCCGAGACGCCTTTCCGCTCCGAATCCAGCCATTACATGACGAGTTCCGACACGAAGTCAGCCGCCACGCCCGCCCCCGCCATCCCGCCCGTTCGCGTGGCGGCTGTGCAGATGGTGAGCGCGCCCGACGTCGAACGAAACCTGCGCGAGGCCGCTCACCGGGTCGCCGAGGCCGCCGAAGCGGGTGCGCAGCTGGTGCTGCTGCCCGAGTACTTTTGCTACATGGGCCAGCACGACACCGACAAGCTCGCCCTGCGCGAGACACCGGGTTGCGGGCCGATTCAAGACTTTCTGGCCGAGACCGCCCGCCGTCACGGCGTCTGGCTGATCGGCGGTACGCTACCGCTGGCGGCCCCCGAGGCCGAGCGCGTGCTCAACACCACGCTGGTTTTCGGGCCGGACGGCGCAGTCGCCGCACGCTACGACAAGATTCACCTGTTCAACTTCGTCAAAGGGGAGGAAGCCTACGACGAGGCCCGCACGATTCGCCCGGGCGACGCCGTACGGACGTTTGAAGCACCCTTTGGACGCGTGGGGCTGTCGGTCTGCTACGACCTTCGTTTTCCCGAGTTGTACCGTGCCATGGGCGACTGTACGCTCATGGTCGTACCCGCCGCCTTTACCTATACGACGGGCCGCGCGCACTGGGAATTGCTGCTGCGGGCGCGCGCCATCGAAAATCAGTGCTACGTGCTGGCGTCCGCGCAGGGCGGGCGTCACGAGAACGGGCGGCGCACCTGGGGGCATTCCATGTTGATCGACCCGTGGGGCGATATCGTCGCCCAGCGAGAAGCGCAAGGCGCCGGCGTGGTCGTGGGCGACATCGATCCGGCTCGGCTGGCCGGCGTACGCCAGAGCCTGCCGGCATGGCGGCATCGCGTGCTGCAAGGTTGATTCCCCCGTTTCCGCCCCCATCTACCGAATACATTTCCTTGGCCTGACACCCGCATGAAAATCATCGACACCGGCATCCAGAACCTGGCCACGGCCCGTGAGCTGCTGCTCACGCCCTATGGTCTCGACGAAAGCCACGTGCAACGCGCGCTGGGCGACATCTTCACGCACCGCGTGGACTACGCCGACCTGTACTTCCAATACACGCGCAGCGAGGCATGGAGCCTCGAGGAGGGCATCGTCAAATCGGGTTCGTTCTCGATCGACCAGGGCGTGGGGGTGCGCGCCATCGTGGGCGATCGAACCGCATTCGCCTACTCCGACGACATCTCCGAGATCGCACTGAAGGACGCCGCCGCCGCCACGCGCAGCATCGCCACAGCCGGACGCGGGCGCGTGAAGGTGGGCAGCAAGCTCTCGAACACCACCGGTCACGGGCTGTATCTGCCGTCCGATCCCCTGGCCTCGCTCGACGCCAACGGCAAGGTGGCGTTGCTCGAACGCATCGAAAAACTCGCCCGCGCGCGCGACCCGCGCGTGTCGCAAGTCATGGCCGGTCTGGCCGGTGAGTACGACGTCGTGCTGGTGGCTCGCAGCGACGGCGTGATCGCCGCCGACGTGCGGCCGCTCGTGCGCGTGTCGGTCACGGTCATCGTCGAATCCAACGGACGCCGCGAAATCGGCAACAGTGGCGGCGGTGCGCGTCTCGACTACGGATACTTCACCGACGAACTGCTCGAAAAGTACGTCAAGGAAGCGGTCGACGGCGCCATCGTCAAACTCGATGCCCGCCCGGCGCCGGCCGGCGCGATGACCGTCGTGCTCGGCCCAGGCTGGCCCGGCGTGCTGCTGCATGAAGCCATCGGCCACGGACTGGAAGGCGACTTCAACCGCAAGGGTTCCTCGGCCTTTTCAGGACGCCTCGGTGAGCGCGTGGCCGCCAAGGGCGTCACGGTGGTCGACGACGGCACGCTGTCCAACCGTCGCGGCTCGCTCAACGTCGACGACGAAGGCAATCCGACGCAATGCACCACGCTCATTGAAGACGGGATTCTGCGCGGCTACATGCAGGACAGCCTGAATGCGCGCCTCATGAAGATGCCGGTCACGGGGAACGGCCGCCGCGAATCGTATGCCGCGCTGCCGATGCCGCGCATGACCAACACGTACATGCTCGGCGGCGACAAGGACCCCGAGGAAATCATCGCGTCGGTCAAGCACGGGCTGTACGCTGTGAACTTCGGCGGCGGTCAGGTGGACATCACCAACGGCAAATTCGTGTTCTCGATGTCCGAGGCCTACATGATCGAGGACGGCAAGATCACCTACCCGGTCAAGGGCGCCACGCTCATCGGCAACGGCCCGGAATCGCTCAAGGACGTCACGATGATCGGCAACGACATGTCGCTCGACTCGGGCGTGGGCGTGTGCGGCAAGGAAGGCCAGAGCGTGCCGGTGGGCGTCGGTCAGCCGACGCTGCGCATGGAGAACATGACGGTCGGCGGCACCGCATAAGCGCCGCAGCGTCACCCGCAGGATGACGCAACGCAAAAAATGCGTAAAGCGTAGCAAAGCGCCCGGTGCGAACCGGGTGTTTTCGCGCCGTCTCCGCAAATCATGATTTTTTCACGCATTTTGCAGCATTGATTTGCGGCGATTCCGCGCGTTTTCTGACCGAATAGCGGCCGCCGCGGTTGCAGCGTCATTTGATTCAGCGTATAAAGTGATTCCTGTGCACGGCAAACGCGTGCAGTGCAATGCGAACGACATCTCTCATGACCGCCCATTCGTTTTATTTTTACTTTTTTGCGAATCTCACACCGCTGGCGGAAGGAGAGGGGTACTTGCAGCAGTAAGCACCGAAAAGAATCCTGAAAAACCGCCAGCGAGTCTGGCGGTTTTTTTTTGACCCGCATCCCCAGAAACGAACCGCAGCCCGATCTGCCCAGGAGAAGAGCCATGCCTCCCCACAACACCGACGATGTCCGTATTCGTGAGCTCAAGGAATTGACGCCGCCGGCGCATTTGATTCGCGAATCCCCCTGCTCGGAAAAGAGCGCGGACCTCATCCATCGCTCGCGCAGCGCCATTCATCGCGTGCTGCACGGCATGGAAGACCGTCTCGTCGTAATTATCGGCCCGTGCTCGATCCACGATCCGCGTGCCGCGATGGAATACGCCGAGCGTCTGGTCGAACAGCGCGAGCGCCTGAAGGGCGACCTCGAAATCGTGATGCGCGTGTACTTCGAGAAGCCGCGCACGACGGTGGGCTGGAAGGGTCTGATCAACGATCCGCACATGGACAACAGCTTCAAGATCAACGACGGTCTGCGTCTCGCGCGCGATCTGCTCGCCCAGATCAACGAACTGGGGCTGCCCGCCGGCACGGAATACCTCGACATGATCAGCCCGCAATACATCGCCGATCTCGTGTCGTGGGGCGCCATCGGCGCGCGCACCACCGAATCGCAGGTGCACCGCGAACTTGCCTCGGGCCTGTCGTGCCCGGTCGGGTTCAAGAACGGCACGGACGGCAACGTGAAGATCGCCGTCGACGCCATCAAGGCCGCGTCGCAGCCGCACCATTTCCTGTCGGTGACCAAGGGGGGGCACTCCGCGATCGTGTCGACGTCGGGTAACGAGGATTGTCATCTGATCCTGCGCGGCGGCAAGACGCCCAACTTCGACGCCGCCAGCGTGCAGACCGCATGCGACGATATCGCCAAATCGGGACTGGCCGCGCGCGTGATGATCGACGCATCGCACGCGAACAGCCAGAAGAAGCATGAAAATCAGATCCTGGTATGCGAGGACATCGCGCGTCAGATCGCCGGCGGCGACGACCGCATCATCGGCGTGATGGTCGAGTCGCATCTGGTCGCCGGCCGCCAGGATCCTGTGCCGGGCAAGCCGCTGACCTACGGTCAGAGCGTCACCGATGCCTGCATCGACTGGGAAGACAGCCTGAAGGTGCTCGACACGCTGGCCGAAGCGGTACGTGCGCGCCGTCTGGCGCGCGGCGCAGGTAACTGATGTCGAGGGCGGCCCGCGGGCGCAGCGATTACGCTCCGCCCTCGGCCCGATCGCGCCGCCACAGCACGTCGGTGCCCCCGCCGGCCCGGTTGAGCACGCGCGCGAGGACGAACATCAGGTCGGACAGGCGATTGATGTACTGACGTGGCGCGGGGGCCACCGTCTCCTCTGCGCCGAGCGCCACCATTGCGCGTTCGGCGCGTCGGGCAACGGTCCGCACGATGTGCGCCAGCGCCGCTGCACGGGTTCCGCCCGGCAGAATGAATTCCTTGAGTCGCGGCAAATCCGCGTTGTAGTACGCCAGCCAGTCGTCGAGCCTGGCAACCTGGGCGTCTCCGAGCAGCGTATGACGCGGCATGCTCAGTTCCCCGCCCAGATCGAACAGATCGTGCTGGATGTCGAGCAGCATTGCGCGCACGTCCAGTGGCAGGTCTTCGCACAGCAGCACCCCGACGTGCGAATTGGTCTCGTCAATCTCACCGATGGCGACGATGCGCAGGCTGAACTTGTCGACGCGTGCGCCGTCCCCGAGACCTGTCTTGCCACCGTCGCCCGTACGCGTGACGATCTTGCTCAAACGATTCCCCATCTTCTGACACCGACTCCTTGCGGCATGCGTTGCCCGTCGGCGCCTCGGTTGGGCCGCCAGACGACTTGCCTTCCTGGATTGAAATTGGCCGCGCACGCTCGGGTTGCCCATTTTTCGGGCAATTCCGATGGCGTTCATTGGCGGCAAGTCCGTATGATATGACGCAAAAGGTGGGGAAAAACGCCGCCACGGCGTAAAATCCCCGCACATGGGGTGTCAGGGGGCGCCGCCCGAACATGCGCGCGTTCGGACTGGCCGTGCCATTCCGACACCCCGCACCCGATATGGCGCTTGCCATCGCCCACCGGCGTTGGCGCCCGGAGACCCGAAGGAGATAACCGTGAATCACCCCCACCTGCCGTTCGCCGCCAAGCGCGCCTTTCCCGACGCGTTGCTCACCGAACTGCAAGCCCTGCTGGGCGAGCGCGTGAGCACCAAGGAGGCACTTCGCGAACACCACGGCCGGGACGAGTCTCCGTTCGACCCCATGCTGCCGGACGCCGTCGCCTTTGCGCACAGCACCGACGAGGTCTCGCAGATCGTCAAACTTTGCGCCAAATATGACGTCCCCATCATTCCGTACGGCGCAGGCTCGTCGCTCGAAGGTCATCTGCTCGCGATCGAGGGCGGCCTGTCGCTCGACCTCTCGGAGATGAACCAGGTCGTTGCGATCAATGCCGAAGATCTGACCGTCACCACGCAGCCAGGTATCTCCCGCAAGGCGCTCAATGAAGCGCTGCGTGATACGGGCCTGTTCTTCCCGATCGATCCGGGCGCCGACGCCAGCATTGGCGGCATGTGCGCCACGCGCGCGTCGGGCACCAACGCCGTGCGCTACGGCACGATGCGTGAAAACGTGCTGGCGTTGACCGTCGTGCTCGCAGACGGGCGCGTGATCCGCACCGGCACGCGCGCACGCAAGTCCTCCGCGGGCTACGACCTCACGCGTCTGTTCGTCGGCAGCGAAGGCACGTTGGGCATCATCACCGAGGCGACCGTGCGCCTCTATCCGCAGCCGGAAGCGGTATCGGCCGCGATCTGCGCATTCCCCAGCATGACCGATGCCGTGAATTGCGTTATCCAAACGATTCAGTTGGGGGTGCCGGTGGCACGCGTCGAATTCGTCGATGCGCTGGCGGTGCGCGCCATCAACAAGCATTCCAAGATGACTTTGCCGGAGACGCAAACGCTGTTCTTCGAATTTCACGGCAGCGATGCCGGCGTGAAGGAGCAGGCGGAAACCGTCGAGGAACTGGCCAAGGAAAACGGCGGCACCGGCTTCGAATGGGCCACCCGCACCGAAGACCGCAACCGTTTGTGGGGTGCGCGTCATAGCGCGTACTTCGCAATGCTTCAGCTCAAGCCGGGCTGCCGCGCGATCACGACGGACGTCTGCGTGCCGATCTCGCGTCTGGCCGAGTGTGTGGGCGAGACCGAAGAAGACCTGCGGGCGTCGAGCCTGCCCTGCCCGATCGTGGGTCACGTGGGCGACGGCAATTTCCACGTGGCGATTCTGATCGATCCGGACAAACCGGAAGAGATCGAGGAAGCCGAGCAGCTCAACCAACGCATCGTCGAGCGCGCGATCCGCATGGGCGGCACATGCACCGGCGAGCACGGGGTGGGCCTGCACAAGATGGGCTTCCTCGTGACCGAGCACGGTGAAGACGCCATCGACGTCATGCGCGCGATCAAGACATCGCTCGATCCGCACAATCTGCTCAATCCGGGCAAGATTTTCCGGTTGCGCTCGGCGGGTTGAGCGTCGCATGAACGCGCCCGTCACCCCGCAAGGTCCGTCCGGCCCGCATCAGGCGGGCGCCGCGCGCGATGAGACTGACACCGACGCCCTCGACATGCGCCGGCGTCAATTGCTCGAAGCGCTCGCCCAGATCCTGCCGCCCCATTGCATTCTGCATCGACGCGAAGACACCACGCCATACGAATGCGATGGCCTGGCCGCGTATCGGCGCGTGCCGCTCGCCGTTGTACTGCCCGAGTCGGAATCGCAGGTGCAGCGCATTCTGCAGGCGTGCCATCAACTCGGCGTTCCGGTCGTGCCGCGCGGCGCTGGCACGAGCCTGTCCGGCGGTGCGATGCCCATTTTCGACGGCCTTGTACTCTCGCTCGCCAAATTCAAGAAGATCGTCGAAGTCGACCCCTATGCGCGCACCGCGACGGTGCAACCCGGCGTTCGCAATCTGGCGATATCGGAAGCGGCCGCGCCTTACGGGCTGTATTACGCGCCCGATCCGTCGTCACAGATCGCCTGCACCATCGGGGGCAATATCGCGGAGAATTCCGGCGGCGTGCATTGCCTCAAGTACGGGTTGACGGTGCACAACGTGCTGCGCGTGCGCGCCATCACGATGTCGGGCGAAGCCATCGAGTTCGGCTCGCTCGGCCCCGACGCGCCGGGGCTCGATCTGCTCTCGGTGTTCATTGGCAGCGAGGGAATGTTCGGGGTGGTGACCGAAATCACCGTCAAGCTGGTACCCAAGGCGCAGACGGCACAGATCATCATGGCGAGCTTCGACGACGTGGAGACCGGCGGCAACGCCGTGGCGGCGATCATTGCAGCAGGCATCATTCCGGCCGGATTGGAAATGATGGACAAGCCCGCCACACAGGCCGTCGAAGCGTTCGTTCACGCCGGTTACGACCTGGACGCGGCGGCCCTCCTGTTGTGTGAATCGGATGGCACGCCGGAAGAAGTCGCCGAGGAGATCATGCGCATCTCCCAGGTGTTGCGCGCCTCGGGGGCGACGCGATTGCAGATTTCCCGCAGCGAAGAGGAGCGCCTGCGCTTCTGGTCGGGACGCAAGAACGCATTTCCTGCGGCCGGACGCATTTCACCGGACTATTACTGCATGGACGGGACAATTCCACGCCGCGCGATTGGGACGTTACTCAAACGCATCGAAGGTCTGGAACAACACTACGGATTGCGCTGTATTAACGTCTTTCACGCGGGAGACGGCAATATGCATCCGCTCATTCTTTTCAACGGCAACGACCTCGACGAGTGGCACCGCGCCGAGGCGTTCGGCTGCGACATTCTCGAAGCGTGCGTCGAACTTGGCGGCACCATCACGGGCGAACACGGCGTGGGCATCGAGAAGATCAACTCGATGTGCGTGCAGTTCTCGGCCGAGGAGCGAGACGCGTTTTTTGGCGTGAAGCGCGCATTCGATCCGGTTGGGCTGCTCAATCCGGACAAGGGCATCCCAACGCGCGCGCGTTGTGCCGAGTACGGCAAACTGCATGTGCGTGGCGGCCTGCTACCGCACCCCGACCTGCCGAGGTTCTGACATGCGCCCGCCGTCGGATTGGCTGCCGCACGATTGGCGGCAGCGGCTCTATATCATCATCTTCGAAGCCGACACGCGCGAAGGTCGACTGTTCGACATCGCGCTGCTTGTCGCCATCGTGCTCTCGGTACTCACGGTGATCGTCTCGAGCGTGCCGGCCGTGCAGGCGACGTCCGCGCGACCGCTGGCGATCCTCGAATGGTTCTTCACGCTGCTCTTTACGGCCGAGTACATCGCGCGACTGCTCAGCGCTCACCGGCCGCTGCGGTATGCGCTGTCGTTCTACGGCATGATCGACCTGCTGGCCATCCTGCCGACGTATCTCGCGATACTCGTGCCCGAGATGCATGGCCTGATCGACGTGCGCCTGCTGCGCCTCATGCGTGCGTTCCGAATTCTCAAGCTCACGGCGTATGTGAACGAAGCCGGCGTGCTGAGCATTGCGCTCTACAACGCGCGTCGCAAGATCCTCGTGTTTCTCGGGTTCATCTCGATCATCGTGGTGATCTTCGGCACGCTCATGCACATCATCGAAGGGCCGGAGCACGGGTTCACGAGCATTCCCGTCGGCATCTATTGGGCCATCGTCACGCTCACGACCACCGGCTACGGGGACGTGGTGCCCGTCACCGCCCTGGGCAAGGCGATCACCGGCTTCGTGATGTTGCTCGGTTATGGCGTGATTGCGATTCCGACCGGCATCATGGGTGCCGAGATCCATTCGGCCATGAACAAGAAACTGATCACCACGCGCACCTGCCGGCAATGTCACACCGAAGGGCACGACCCCGACGCCAGCTACTGCAAACATTGCGGCAGCGAGTTGGGACCTTATCAATCCGACCTGCCACCGCCGCCCGAACCCAGCTGATGACCGATACGAACGATACTCTCGAGCACTTCCGCGCCGTCATCGAAAATGCAACGGCACGCCGTGCGCCCCTTCAGCTTCGCGGCGGCGGCACCAAAGCGTGGTACGGGCAACAGCGCGTAGGCGACGTGCTCGACACGCGCGCCTATAGCGGCATCGTGGCCTACGACCCGGCGGAACTGGTCATTACCGCCCGGTGCGGCACACCCCTGGCCGAAGTCGAAGCCGCGCTCGCCGAACGCAATCAGTTGCTGCCGTTCGAGCCGCCCTACTTCGGCCCCGGCGCAACCCTCGGCGGCGCGGTGGCCGCCGGGCTTGCCGGCCCGCGCCGCAGCGCCGTCGGGGCCGTGCGCGACTTCGTCCTCGGCGCCAAGTTGATGGACGGTCGAGGTCACGTGCTGAACTTCGGCGGGCAGGTGATGAAGAACGTGGCCGGTTACGACGTCTCGCGCATGCTCGCGGGCTCGCTCGGCACGCTGGGGCTCATTCTCGAAGTGTCGCTCAAGGTGTTGCCGCAGCCGTTCGCAGAGCTGACGCTGCAATTCGAAATGAACGCCGTCGACGCGGTGCGCAAGCTCAACGAATGGGGCGGGCAACCGTTACCGATTACCGGCAGTGCGTGGCGCAGCGACTTACTGGTGATTCGTCTGGCGGGCGCGTCGGCGGCCATCAAGGCCGCGCGCGTGAAAATGGGCGGCGAATTGGTCGACGCCATTCACGCGGCCAAATTCTGGCACGCCATCCGTGAGCAGACCGACAACTTCTTCGCCGACGCGGGACCGGGTCAGGCCCTGTGGCGCCTGGCGGTGCCCTCCACCGCCGAGCCGCACCGGCTGCCGGGCAAGCAGCTCATCGAGTGGGGCGGCGCACAGCGCTGGTGGATCACTGACGCCGACGCACAAATCGTGCGCTCTGCGGCGCGGCAGGACGGCGGGCACGCCACGCTCTTCCGCTACGGCGAGCCCGGCGTGAGCGTCTTCACGCCGCTGCCCGCACCGGTGATGCGCATTCATCGCAACCTCAAGTCGGTGTTCGACCCCGCCGGGATCTTCAATCCGGGGCGGATGTATACGGAGTTCTGAGCGGAACGCCGAGCGGAATTCCGCGCCAAACACCGGCCCCCGCGAACTGGCGGCTCAACGCGATTCGTCCAGCAAACGCACGACCTCCGACGCGAGGGTGCGAACCGCCTTGTCGATTTCACGCGTGAACGGCTGCCCACCATTGATGCGCAGGAAGTGGTCGTAACGTGCCGAATTGGAGAAAAGACTGCCCGGTGCAACGCGAATCCCCTTCGCGAGCGCGGCATCGAACAGTTGCTCCGAACTGACGCCGCCGGGCATTTCCACCCAAAGACTCAAGCCGCCAGCGGGCTGCGTCAGGCGGGTACCCGCCGGGAAGTAGGTCGCAATCGCTTCGGCCATCGCCGCGCGATGCTCGCGCAACTGGGCGCGCAGATGACGCAGGTGACGATCGTAGCGGGGAGAGTCGATGAACTCGCCCATCGCGATTTGCGCGAGCGCTTCATTGGGGCGTGTCTGCGCGTACTTCAGCATCTCCACGCGCCACTGCCATTTGCCACCGGCGATCCAGCCGAGCCGCATGCCCGGCGCCAGCGTCTTGTGCAGCGATGCACAGTGAATCACGTTGCCGGTCGTGTCCCATGACCGGATGGCGGCGGGGATATTGCCGTCGTCGCCCAGCGCCGAATAGGTGTCGTCTTCGATGATCGCCATGCCGCGCGACGCCGCCCATTTCACGAGCCTCGCCTTGTGCGCGTCCGGCATCACCGACCCGAGCGGATTCTGGAAATGCGGCACAACGATGACCGCCTTGATGTTGTCGTAGGTTTCGCTCGCCAATTCCAGCGCTTCAAGCGAGATTCCCGTCTGCGGACTCGTGGGAATTTCGAGCGCTCGTATGCCCATGCTCTCCAGCGTTTGCAGCAGCGCGTAGTAGGTGGGCGACTCGACGGCAACCACGTCACCCACAGTGGCCACCGCCCGCAGCGCAAGATTGATCGCCTCGATGCAACCGTGCGTGACGACGATCTCCTCGGGATGAATGTTCATGCGCGCTTCCAACGCTCGACGGGCAATGGCAGCGCGAAAACGGGCCTCGCCGCCGCCGGGCGGCGGTGTGCCATAGAGCAGCGGGTTATCGCGCAACGCCCGAAGCGTGGCCTGACGCAGCGCGTTGACCGGATAGAGCGACGCCGCGCCGTGGGCGACCGCGAAATTGATTTTGACGTCGGCCTGAAGGCCTCGCGCGAGGATCGACGATACGCGCTGATTGATGCCGACGTATTGCCTCAGGTCCGGCACCCACGGACGCGGTTCAGCCACGGGTACCAGGCTGGCCCGCGCAGGCGCGCGTACGAAATAGCCCGAACGCGGACGTGCCTCAAGCACGCCCTGCGCCTCGAGATGACGGCACGCGTGCAATGCGGTCGAGAGGCTGATCTGGTGCCGATCCATCAATGTGCGCACGCTTGGCATACGCTCGCCCGGCGTGAGCGTGCCCGCCTCGATGGCCTGACGGTAATGATCGGCAAGTTGCCGATACAACGGCGTGCGATCCCGCGAGGCCCCATCGGGCGATGTCGCCGGATCGGTCGCATCGGTCGCATCGGTCGCATCGGTCGCATCGGTCGCATCGGTCGCATCGGTCGGATCGGTCGGATCGGTCGGATCGGTCGGATCGGTCGGATCAGGCGGGACTGGCCGCGTGGCGTCCGAAGTCGCGAGAGGAAGAGTGACGGCATTCATGCGCAGATGATCGTCCATTGCACGCGACCATAACAGATACAGATACATTGAATTGGCATCGTAACAGACCGCCAGACGCCGTTCTGTACCGAACGAAACGATGCCATTGTGTGCCTACCGGGGCCACTCGCGGGTCGATACGCTGTATTGCATCTCATCAACGCCCCGGAGCCCGCCATGATAAAGCCCCCCTCGCCCGCGCTGTCCCCTGATTCCATGCGTGTGCGCCATCGCGGCGATGCCGGGGCGTCGCAAACGCGCGTTGCCCAGCCCTGGGTGCGGGCTCACCCTGAAGATGCGGGAGGCGACGCGCCTGGCATCCTGCCGTCGCCGTCGTCGATTACGCTGACACGCGGGCAATCGTTTCACGCCTATGTGAGTCGCGGCACGGTGTTTCATGTACAGCAAGGGTGCGCCGTCCTCGGCCTCGCACCGCGTTGGCTGTCGGCGAGCGTCTGGCGAGATGTCGTGTCGCTGGCAGCGGGTCAGGTCCGTGTGGTCGAGACGCCCGGCTGGATGACGCTGACCAGCGACGCCGGGGCCCGGATTGCGCTGCGCGAAAGCACAGGCGATGCCCGCCACCGTGCAGGGTGGCGGGCGCACGCTACCGGTCGCTGGCAGCGCATCCGCGAGCGTTTCGGGTTTTGAGCCGTCTGCGCAACGGCGCGGCGCGGGCGGCTTCGTATGTCTGCGTATTGCGGCGTGCGCCGCATCTTCCTGCGTGCGGCTGCCTGCGCCCGTGGGCGCATGGATACGCCTGGATACGCCTGGACGCGCCCGGACGCGCCTTGATGCACCCGGATGCGCCTCGATGCGCCTCGACATGCCTGATAACGCCTGATAGCGCCTGATAGCGCCTGAATCTGGGGCAAGTGCGGCTTGGCCGGCCCGTGCGTGGCCAATCAAGCCGGTAGCAGTCGCTCGATGTCGGCGCGAAGTGTCTCGGGTTTCGCGGTCGGCGCATAGCGTGCTACCACGTGGCCCGTCGCATCGACGAGAAACTTCGTGAAATTCCATTTGATCGCCTTCGTGCCGAGCACACCGCGCTGTTCCTGCGTGAGGTATGCATAGAGCGGTGCGGCGTCCGGCCCTTTGACGTCGACCTTGGCGAACATCGGAAACGTCACGTGAAAGCGCAGATCGCAGAAGCTGCGAATTGCCTGTGCGTCGCCGGGTTCCTGCTTGCCGAACTGATTGCACGGGAACGCGAGAACTTCGAAGCCACGCGGGGCAAGTTGTTCGTAGAGCGTCTGCAGTCCGGCGTACTGCGGCGTGAAGCCGCATTCGCTTGCCGTGTTGACGATCAGCAGCACCTTGCCGCGGTATTGCGACAGGCTGACGGTCTCGCCCGCGAGGGTCTGGACGGAAAAATCGTAAATGTGCTGCGAATTCGCGCTCATCGCTGGCTCCCTGTGAATGTTTGCTTCGCGCAGTCTGCCACAAGCCGCGCGCCAAGGCCGCTCGATAGGCTTCGGACCACCGGACCGCCCGGCCACCGGCCACCGGCCACCGGCCACCCAGACATGGGACATGGGACATGGGTCATGGGTCATGGGTCATGGAGCGGGAAGCGGGAAGCGGGAAGCGGGAAGCGGGATGCGGGGAGCGGAGAGCAGGAAGCAGGAAGCAGGAAGCAGGGAGCAGGGAGCAGGGAGCAGGGAGCAGGGAGCATAGGGCTCGGGGCACAGAGTACAGTTCATGGCTCACGGGGCATTGGGCGGGTAGCACCTCGTTTTTTCCCGGGTAGCACCTCGAGTGCGGGCACGGCTATAATCATTGACCGGCACGACCTGTCAAACACACTCTCGCGCCACCGCCCTCGCCTCTCCTGACGCCCGAACCTGCCTCATGTCGACCATCGCCGCCCATCTCGACGACGTGCTTTCCCGGATTGACCGCGCCACCGCCGATGCCGGCCGACCGGCGGGCAGTGTGCGTTTGCTTGCGGTCTCGAAAACGTTCGGCGTCGATGCCGTGCGCGAAGCACTCGCGGCGGGTCAGCGGGCATTCGGCGAAAACTATGTCCAGGAGTCGCTCGACAAGATCGCCGCGCTTTCCGGCGACAGAGTCGACGGCGCACCGCTGGAGTGGCACTTCATCGGCCCGCTGCAGAGCAACAAGACGCGCCCGGTGGCGGAACATTTCGACTGGGTGCATTCGGTGGATCGCCTGAAGATCGCCGAACGTCTGAGCGCGCAGCGGCCAACGGACCTCCCGCCCCTGCAAGTCTGCCTGCAGGTCAATATCAGCGGCGAAGCAAGCAAGAGCGGCGTAACACCCGCCGACGTGCCCGCCGTCGCGCGCGCCATGGCGGCGCTGCCGAATCTGCAATTGCGCGGCCTCATGGCCGTCCCCGAACCCGAAAGCGATCCGGCTCGACAACGCGCGCCATTCAAGGCCTTGCGCGAATTGTTCGATGCCCTGCGCGCCGACGGTCTGGCGCTCGACACGCTCTCGATGGGCATGTCGGGCGATCTCGAAGCGGCGATTGCCGAGGGTGCGACAATGGTGCGCATCGGCACCGCGATTTTTGGTGCCCGCGATTACGGCGCCCGGGCCTGATGGCTGCGCGCATCGGTGGCGAGCGCAATGCCACGGCTCGCCGCAACACGCGATATCACGCGATATCACACGCAAACACGCGCAACCACGCAATAACGCAATAACGCGATAACGACGGTCACGACTCACGCAACGCAAAGGATGGTTATGAGAATTGCATTCATCGGCGGCGGCAACATGGCCAATGCCCTGATCGGCGGACTCGTCAAACGCGGCACGGCCCCGCGCGACATTCTCGCGATCGACGTCAACGAATCGACCCGCGACGGCCTCGTCAAGCAGTATGGCGTCGAGACCGCCAGCACCCCCAACGATCGACTGCGCGACTACGACACGCTCGTGCTGGCCGTGAAACCGCAAGTGCTCAAGGATGTCGCGCAGGCGCTCCAACCGCACCTGAACGGCCAACTGGTCATCAGCATTGCGGCGGGCATTCGGGCGTCTGATCTGGCGCGCTGGCTCGGCGGCCACAACCAGATCGTGCGCTGCATGCCGAACACGCCCGCCCTGATCGGCATGGGCATCACCGGTCTGGCCGCGCTCTCGGGGGTCGATTCCGACCAACGCAAGCGCGCCGAGAACGTGCTGGGCGCGGCGGGGCAGATCGTCTGGGTCGACAAGGAAAGCCAGCTCGATGGCGTAACCGCCATCTCCGGCAGCGGCCCCGCGTATGTGTTCTATTTCATCGAGGCGTTGGAGCAGGCCGCACGGGAATTGGGCTTTTCGCCGGAACAGGGACGCCAGTTGGCCGTCGCCACATTTACGGGTGCGTCGCAACTGGCGGCGCAGTCGAGCGAACCGGCGAGTGTGCTGCGTGAGCGTGTGACGTCCAAGGGCGGCACAACGTTTGCCGCGCTCAGCTCGTTCGAGCGCGACGCCGTCAAGGCGGCGATCGTGCGTGGCGTGCACGCGGCCAACACCCGCGCCAAAGAACTCGGCGACGAGTTGGGCGACGCCTGACCGCCCGACGATCGACACGATGCAATGACGAACGGCCCGCATGCGGGCCGCTTCTTTTCGACAGGCGCTCCGGCGCACGCTCGAGCTTGTCACTGCCCCCGTCACTGCACCCCGCCCCTGCACCTGTCCCGGCACCCGCCCCTGCGCCTACCCTGGCACCTACCTCTGCCCTTACGCCTGCGCGCTCAGCAGATAGTGGCCGACGATGCCCGCAAACACGGCGGCACCGAGCCAGTTGTTATGACGGAACGCGGCAAAACAAGACATGCGCTCGCGTCCGCGAATCAGGAAGTAATGGTAGATCGCGAAGCTGGCCGCCACTGCCATTCCCAGCCAAAACGGCCACCCGAAGCCGAGATACACGCCAACGCCCGCCTGTATGCCCAGCGCGCCCACGTAGCAGAGCATGACGGCCACCACGTCGAGGCGACCGAACGTGATCGCCGACGTCTTGATGCCGATCTTCAGGTCATCGTCGCGATCGACCATCGCGTATTCGGTGTCGTAGGCGACCGACCAGAATACATTCGAGAGCAACAGCACCCACGCGATCGTCGGCACCTGATTCTGCACCGCCGCGAAGGCCATCGGAATGCCGAACCCGAACGCCACGCCGAGATACGCCTGCGGAATCGCCAGAAAGCGCTTGGTGAACGGATAGGTACCGGCCACGAACAGCGCCGGAATCGAGAGCCACTTGGTCAGCGCGTTGAGCGGCAGAATCAGCAGAAAACTGGCGAGGGCGAGCGTCGCGGCCACGGCCACGGCCTCCCACGCGCGGATACGTCCCGACGTGATCGGGCGCTCCTTCGTACGTTTGACGAACTTGTCGAAGTCGCGATCGGCGTAATCGTTGATGGCGCACCCGGCCGAGCGCATCAGAAAGGTGCCGAGCGTGAAGATCGCGAGCAGCAGGAGGTCGGGATGCCCGTTCGATGCGATCCACAGCGCGGCGAGCGTCGGCCAGAGCAGCAGCACGGTGCCGATCGGCTTGTCGAGACGAACGAGGCGGAAATAGAGCGGAAGACGTTGGGCAAGCAACATGGGCGTCACATGGAAAGACTGGTGGGGACATTGTAGGCCACGGGCCACGGGCTCGCCAATCGCCGCGCCCGCGCCGTCACCAGATCCAGAACATGAGGAGCCAGAGCCAGTTGACCAGCGCCAGCGCCGCCACGACACCGGCCATTCCGGCCAGACGCCGTCCCAGCGAGCGTGCATGACGTCCGGTCACCCGCCAGCCCAGCCACAGACTCCACAACGTAGTCGCGGCGAGCAGGGCCGCGCGCACATCGTTCGCCCAGTACACCGGCAGGTGCTCGGCGCGCAGCAGGCTGATCGTGGTGGCCGACAGACCGATGAACACCCCCGCCCCGGCGATCGGAATCAGCGACTGCGCCAGATGATTGAAGCGCGACGTCTGCCACGGCCCCATCGCCCGGTTGGCCAAAGCGAAGATGATCGTGAAGGCCAAGCCCAGCAACAGCCCGTTGCCCAGGATGTACGTGACGACCATGCCGCCGTCGAGCCATGAGAAAACGTCGCTCTGCTCGGGGTAGTTGGTGAAAACGAACCACGGCGCGTTCGTCTCGAATGGCCACATGATGTTGCGATCGATGAGCCAGGTGGCCAGCGCCGTCTTGGTCGCAACGAACCACGGGTTCACCGTCCAGTGGAACGCGCCGATGGCCACGCCGAGCAGGCCGTACATGAGAAGCACGCTGTCCCACACACTATTGTTCTCGGTCGCGCCGAACTTAACGATTTCGTCGCTCGGTGAGCGGCCCGCGAGCGCGATGGCGTCGCGATGTCCGGCGCAGCGGCCACACATATGGCACTGCGCGCCGCCCTTCATATTGCGCAGCGGCACGAGCGGCGCGCAGTTGATCGGAATGATCTTGCGGCCGTTGGTGTGGTACGACCGACGCCAGGCGTCTTCGTCGACCTTGAAGTGAAACGGCGCCAGACGCGCCAGCAACGAAAACACACCGTTGACCGGGCACAGATACTTGCACCACACGCGCTTGTCGCGTCCGTAGAAATAGCCGATGACCATCGCACCGACGGTCGACCCGCCCAGCACCAGCAGCACCGCCTTCGGATATTGGTAGACGCTGACCATCTGGCCGTAAAGCGTGGTGCCGGCAAAGGCCACGAATGGCCAACCGCCCCAGCGCATCCAGCGCGGAATGGCGCGCCCGCGTCCATGACGGCTCGCAAATTCCGAAAGCGTGCCCTCCGGACACAGCACGCCGCACCAGACGCGGCCCATCAGCACCATGCTGATGAGCACGAACGGCCACCAGATGCCCCAGAACGTGAATTGCGCGAAAACGGTGAGGTTGTTGAGGATGTGTGCCGTCTCGTCGGGCAACGGCAACATCACCGGCACACCAATGAGAAACGCATAGACGAGCACGACGCCCCACTGCACGCCACGTATGAGCTTGCCGTGGCGTTGCATCCAAAGGCCCAATCGGGCCAGTCGGTTCGGGACAGGTATGGCGATACTCATGCTCAACTCGTACGTCGGGGGGACGACCTTGCCGGGCTGACGATACGCGTCGCGTCGGTAGGTCTCGGGGTGCCGGAACGCGCGCGGCTGTGTGGCGCCTTACAGCGCACTGGCGAGGCTTTCGTTGCCCGGTGCGCACCGCCCCACGCCCGCGTTCATTCAGGCGGGCTTGACCTGCTTGGCGGGGGTGTCGGCCCGCCTGAGCAGCGCCCAGATAAACAGCCAGTACACGGCGTACACCAGCAGATTCATGCCGGCCGGATGCGCACGGTAGCCGGTCAGCGTGGCGACGAGACTGCCGAACGGGCTGGCGTCGTCGAGCACCGCGGAGGTGTCCCACAATTGATCGACCAATGTCGGCACGATCTCGAGCGAGATCAGACGATCGAGTCCTGACTCAAGCAAGCCCGCCGCCAGGAACAGCAGCATGATTTCGGTGACGCGGAAGAACAGGCGCCACGAGAAGATCTTTCCGCCCAGTTGCAGCAGCCAGAATGTCAGGAGCGCCAACGCGAAACCGATCAGCACCGCGAGCCACATCGACGGCGGCACGCTGCCCTGCTGGCCGAAGCCGATGCCGTACAGAAAAATGGCCGTCTCGCTGCCTTCGCGGGCGATGGCCAGCGCCACCAGCACGAGCACCCCCCACCACGTGCCCTGATCCTGATTCTTTTGCAGCGACGATTCCATGTCGCGCTTGAGCGTTCGCCCGTGCCGCTTCATCCAGAAGACCATCTGTACGATCAGCACACAGGCGATCAGCACCATGGCGGTCTGGAAGTAATCCTGCGCGTCGCCCGAGAGCACCTCGGTAAAGCCGACGAGCGCCGCGCCCAGCCCGACAGCCGCCGCAATCCCCAGTGCGACACCGGCCCACAGATAGGGAAGCCCGCGCTTGGCGCCGTGCTCCGGGTTGGCCAGCCAGGCGTGGAGAATACCGACTACCAGCAATGCCTCGACGCTCTCGCGCCAGACGATGAACATGACCTGACCCATCGCGTGATTCCTCTTGTGAAGCGTGTCTTACCGTGTGTCCGAAACAACGTCCGCAGGCTCACTTGGCGACGATCACGCCTTGCGCCTGCTGGTGGAAATCGTCGAAAAACTTGTACTCGCCCGGCTGCAACGGGGCGATCACCACGAACGACTGCGCGCCCGGTGCGAGCACCTTTTCCTTGCGCAATTGCAGACTTTCGAATTCGACCGCATTCGTTCCGGTGTTGTGCACCTCGATCTTGATGCGCTTACCGGCCGGGACTTCGATACGCGCCGGATTGAGCTTGCCGTTGTTCATTTCCAGCCTGAAGGTCGGCAATTCGTCGGCACGAGCAAGCGTCGGGCCGACGAGCACCGACCACGTCGCCATCACAGCCATCACCGTGGCCAGCAGGCGCGCGATGCGTTGATTCATCCTTTTGCTCCAAACGAAACCGGCGCTGACCCACAGGCCAACGCCGTATCACGATCGGGCAGGCTTAGTAGCCGCCCTTCTTGCCAATGCCCGAGAAAGTGAAGTCGACTTCCTTGGTGATCGGCTTGAACCACGGACCCACGCCGGTTTCCTTGTCGACGTGACGGCCGAAGCACCACGGTCCCATCCCGCCATGCGCCGCGTGGGCGCCCGCGGCCGGTGCACCGCCCATCTTGCAGCCGAATTCCTGCAGCGTGCCCGGTGCGTTGACGACCATCGTCAGGCGGTACTTGCCGACCCCCGCCAACTTCACGTTGTCACCGTAGTGCGGACCGTCGCTCGCAACCATCGGCATCATCAAGCCTTCCACGGCAGCGCCGTCCGGGGTCTTGCCGTCGCTCTTCATCTTTTGCAACTTGTACGTGATTTCCAGCCCTGGAATCCAGTCACCCTCGGCGTAACCGTTCGGGTTCTTGGCAATCGCGTGAATGTCCGCTTCGAGGTGGATGTCCGACTTCGCGGCGTCGCGCATCATGCCGGCCGGTTCCATCGTGACCGGCTGGAGATACACCGTGTTGATTTCCATGCCCGCTACATTCAGCGGCTTACCGATGGGGAACTCGGCGGCCTGAGCCAGGGTGGCGACACCGGCAAGCAACACCGCTGCCACGAGGGATTTCACACGCATACGCACTCCAGATTGACGAAGAAGTTAATGCAAACAATTCTCAGTAATTTTAGCACTATCGCCATCGGCAGACAAACCTGCGGCCGCACGGCAACACGGCGATCAACGGGAAATTTGCGTGTCGCGCGAGCGCTGGCGGGACGCGGCGCGATTCTTAGAAGCCGGTTACGGAAAATTACCGCGCATCGAATCGAACGATTTACCGCAGACGCTGGGCCAGTGCGTACGCGTGCGCTGCGGGCGCTGCGAGCGTCGAGCCTCCCGGGCCGCACCGCGGCGGCGACGCACCGGGGGCACCAGGGGACACCGGACGGACAGGGGGATGCTCAGGGCAGTACGCCGCCCCGGTCGATCTTGCGGGCGAGTACCACCGACGTGGTCGTCCGGGTCACGCCGTCGATCTCGCCGATGGTGTCGAGCAGCCCGTCGAGCTGGTCTGCCGAAGCAGCATGCAGCCACGCCACGTAGTCGAACTCACCGCTGACGGTGCACAACAGGTGAATCTCGGGCATCTTGTTCAGGCGCCGCAGTACGTCGCGCCCTGAACGCGGCTGCACGCTGATGCCTACGCAGGCTTGCAGCCCGCCACCGGCGGCGTCCTGCCCAAGTCGCACCGTATAGCCGGCGATGACGCCAGCATGCTCGAGCCGCCCGAGGCGGGCGACCACGGTCGTGCGCGCCACGCCCAACCGGCGCGCCAGATTGGCCGTGCTCTCGCGCGCGTTCACCCGCAGCAGCGCGAGCAGGTTACGGTCGAGTTCGTCGAGTGCGGTCGAAGACAGCGTCATCAGGTTTCGCCTTGGTTATCACAGTCGTAATCGGCAAGCGCGATTATAGAACCCCGGCCTCATGCCGCGCGCCCCCCCTCCTTTCAACCTCAAGAGATACGATGACAAGGGTCCGGAAACAGGCGCCATCAACCCGTCGTTGAGGTGTCCTCACGCAACCTTCAGCCCTCCATCCGGTGCGTCGGAACCCCCTTTGACCCTTGTGGCGTCAAGGGATAAGCCAAGGGTATCCCCCCAAGCCGCCGCTATTGACAACGCCAATCCACGGTGCGCAAAATCACATCACTTATATGACGACGTACAAGAAAGACTTGCCAAAGCGATTGCGGCGAACATCACCGCAACGGCACGACCTGGCGCGTCGGCCCCGAACGTCACCGGAGACAGGCGTCAGCCATGCATTTCTCGTTGAATTTCGCCCCACTGGTGCCCTACTGGCCAGTTTTCCTTGACGGCGCCTGGCTCACGCTGAGGATGACCTTGCTCGCCGTCGTCATCGGTACCGTCGTCGGCACGCTCGTGGCCTTCGCCAAGCGCAGCCGCCACCGCTGGCTGTCCCGGCTTTGCAGTCTCTATATCGAATCGGTTCGCAACACGCCGTTTCTCGTCCAGATCTTTCTGCTGTATTTCGGACTAGCCAGCGTAGGCGTGCACATGCCGACGTTTGCTGCGTCGGTCATTGCGATGGTGATCAACATCGGCGCGTACGCGGCGGAGATCATCCGCGCGGGGCTCGAATCGGTGCCGCGCGGTCAGATCGAGGCGGCCGAGTGCCTGGGGCTATCGAAATGGCGCATCGCGTGGCACGTCATGCTGCAGCCGTCGATCGAGAAGGTGTATCCGGCCCTCACCACCCAGTTCATTCTGATGATGCAGGCGTCCGCCATGGCCTCGCAGATCTCCGCCGAAGAACTGACGGCCGTGGCGAACACCGTGCAATCGGACACGTTCCGCTCGCTCGAGACGTACATCGTCGTGGCGGCGCTCTATCTTTGCCTCTCGCTGCTGGTGAAGCTCGTGGCGTGGGCGGCAGGCGAGTACTTCTTCAAGCGCCGCCGTATCGTACGACGCGCTGCGGCGCAGACCGCCCAGGCAGCGCGGCGCCGTGCCACCGCCGCGCGCACCGCCCAGTTGAATGCCTCGAAGGCCGCGGGCGTACCGGGCGTACCGGGCGTACCGGGCGTACCGGGCGTACCGGGCGTACCGGGCGTACCGGGCGTATCGAGCGTATCGAGCGTATCGAGCGTATCGAGCGTATCGAGCGTATCGAGCGTATCGAGCGCATCGAGCGCATCGGGCTCGGGCATATCCGGCATATCGGGCACGCCGGCCGCATCGGGCTCGGGCATATCGGGCAATAACGCCGCGCAACGGAGCACCTCATGATCGGCAACTTCTCCTGGACCTATTTGGGTTACTTGGTGCAGTCCATCGGCTGGACGCTCGTGCTCTCGCTCATCGCGTTCGTACTCGGCAGTGCGGGTGGCTTTCTCGTGATGCTCGGGCGCATCTCGCCGCGCCGCTGGCTGCGTCTGCCGGTACAGGTATTCATCGAAGCGATCCAGGGCATTCCGCTGCTGATTCTGCTTTTCATCGTCTACTTCGGCCTCTCGGTGTATGGCTTCGAGCTGCCCGCCATCGTGGCCGCCGCGCTCGCCCTGATGGTCTACACGAGCGCCTATCTGGGCGACATCTGGCGCGGTTGCGTCGAAGCGATGCCTCGGGCGCAGTGGGAGGCCGCAGAGTGCCTGTCGCTCTCGCGTTGGCAAACGCTGCGTCTGGTCATCATTCCGCAAGCGGTACGTCTGTCGCTGCCGCCGACCATCGGCTTTCTGGTGCAGATCATCAAGATGACGTCGCTCGCGTCGGTGATCGGATTCGTGGAGCTCACGCGCGCCGGACAGATCATCAACAACTCGATTTTCCAGCCCTTCCTCGTGTTCTCGCTGGTCGGGGCGTTTTATTTCGTGCTGTGCTACCCGCTCTCGCGCTGGAGCGCATCACTGGAGGACAAGCTCAATGTCGGCAATCGTTAAGGTCAACCAGATTCACAAGCGCTTCGGCGACAACCCGGTGCTCAAGGGCGTGTCGTTCGAGGTGGAGCGCGGCCAGATGGTCGCGGTCATCGGCGCGAGCGGCTCGGGCAAGAGTACGGCTCTGCGTTGCATCGACCGGCTCGAGACCATCGACGAGGGCTCCATCGAGGTGTGCGGCATTCGCGTGGAAGATCCGAAGATCGATCTGCATCAACTGCGCCGCGAAGTGGGCATCGTCTTCCAGAGCTACAACCTGTTTCCGCACCTGAGCGTTCGAGAGAACATCATGCTCGCGCTGCGCCACGTCAAGCGCATGGCGCGCGACGAAGCGCAGGACATCGCCAAGCGCGTGCTCGCCCAGGTGGGCCTCTCCGACAAGGCCGACAGCTATCCCGAGCAGCTCTCGGGCGGTCAGCAGCAACGCGTGGCCATTGCACGCTCACTCGCCATGTCGCCGAAGGTCATGCTGTTCGATGAAGTGACGTCCGCACTCGATCCGCAACTCACGGGCGAAGTGCTGCGCGTCATGGAAGACCTCGCAGCCGACGGCATGACGATGCTGCTGGTCACGCATGAGATGGCGTTCGCCAAACGCGTCGCCGACCAGATCATCTACATGCATCAGGGCAAGGTGTGGGAGGTCGGTCCGGGAGACATGCTCGACAACCCGCAAACGCCCGAGTTGCGAGCGTTTCTCGCCAACGGGCTGTAAGTCGCCAGGCAAGGCAACACAACACATCACTCCAAGGAGACCTTTGCATGAAACTCAAGACGTTCCTCACCCAGACCTGCGCCGCAGTCGTGCTCGGGGCGATGGCGCACGCCGCCCTCGCCGATCAGTTGGACGACATCAAGAAAGCGGGCAAGATTCGTGTCGCGATCGCCATGGGGACCCCCCTGTATTCGTACGCCGATGCCAACCTGCAACCGGCGGGCTCGGATGTCGATACGGCCAAGCTGCTGGCGCAGGATCTGGGCGTGAAGCTCGATATCGTGTCCGTGACAAACGCCGCGCGCGTGCCAACGCTGCAGGCAAACCGTGCCGATGTCGTGGTGGCCGATCTCGCGATCACGCCGGAGCGCGCCCAGGTGATCGACTTCTCGGTGCCTTACGCCGTCATCTCGATCATCGTCGGCGCACCCAAGAGCATGACCATCAAGGGTTACAGCGATCTGAACGGCAAGCGCATCGGCCTCACGCGCGCCACCGTCAACGATACGCTGACCACGCAGAACACGAAGGACGCCCAGATCGTGCGCTACGAAGACGACGCCACGCTCATCACGTCGATGGTGACCGGTCAGGTCGATATTTTCTCGAGCACGCCGTCGAACCTCGACGAGATGATCAAGCGCGCACCGGACAAGCACCTCGAACTCAAGTTCGAACAGAAGGAATTCAATCTCGGCATTGCGCTCAACAAAAATCAGCCGGCGCTCAAGGCGTGGATCAACAACTGGGTGAAAACCAATCTGAAAAACGGCAAGCTCAACGCGATCTACAAGAAGTATCACGGCCGCGATCTGCCGCAGAGCATCACGCAAGGCGCGGCGTAATACCGCGGTAGCCCGACTCGAACGGCCGTCGACGCCCCTGCGTTGGCGGCCGTTGCGTTTGGCGTCACACCCGACATGCGCCGCGTGAAGCACGCGTGCCATCGCTGCGACGCTCGCTCGCGCACCCCGCACGGCGACACCTCCCAGGCGCCCACGAGCGGTGCTCAAGAGACAGATGATTGGCATCGGAGAGGCGGCTCGATGTCTGCGCCCGCGACAGGATGTCGCAGCGTCGTCGCGCGCGAATCGCTGGCGGCGCACGACGGAAAGCGGTAAGTTAGCGCCTTGCCTTTCGACACGCTCCCGGCTGTGCGCCCGCCCATGATTGCCCTTACCGTCTTCCCGACCTCGTCCGCCCGTCCTCTGGCGTCCGCCGCCCGCATGCGACTCGCCGCCCTGATGGTCGCGCTCGCCTCGCTGGCGTCGAGCGCCCTTGCAGCAGGGGACATCGAATCGGGCAAGACCCTGTTTGCGGCGCGTTGTGCCTCGTGCCATTCGGTCGGGCCCATGGCGACGTCGGGCTTCGGCCCGCAGCTCAACGGCCTCGCCAACCGCCACGCGGGCAGTCTGACGGATTTCGATTACTCGACGGCGATGAAGCAGTCCGGCATCGTGTGGAACGACAGCACGCTGGCCGCTTTCATCGCCAATCCCGGCAAAACCGTGCCGGGGACGAAGATGCGCTTCTGGGGTATCGGCAACGCGCGCAAGGTCGACGACCTGATCGCCTACCTGCACACCTTCAAGTGACCTGAGGCGCTCGCCCGGTCCCGGCTTGCGCGCGATCGCAGCATCGCGACGGGCTCGTCGATTGCTATACTCCGTGGGCCCAGCGAACCCACTGAGGTTTCCGTCTCGTCATGAGGATTGAACGATGCCCAATACGCAACGCTCCTTTGTCGGACGCGTTCGCGCGCAACTCGGTACGTTGCCGGCAACCGAGCGTCGCCTTGCCGAATTCGCACTCGACTTCCCTGGCGACCTCGCCAGCTACACTGGCGCGGAACTCGCCGACCTTGCGGGCGTATCCAGGGCCACCGTGAGTCGTTTCGTGCGGCGGCTGGGTTACGAGAGTTTCGAGGCCGCACGCCGACACGTACGCGACGACAAGCAGACAGG
Organism: Pandoraea sp.; assembly: GCF_041919235.1. Lineage (NCBI taxonomy): Bacteria > Pseudomonadati > Pseudomonadota > Betaproteobacteria > Burkholderiales > Burkholderiaceae > Pandoraea > Pandoraea sp. Next base: position 18,787 of record NZ_JAYRUC010000010.1, on the reverse strand, counting down.
CTCACCGCTGCTGCTCTCGGCATCCACGAAGGTGTCCGGGCAAAGTGCCGTTGAAGCGCACACGCGCCACGGCGTGCAGAATCTCACCGCCACCCTCGCGCGACTTCCCGATGCGCTGATCGACACGATCGCGCGCGCCATCGTCGACGCCCGCCAAGTCCTGGTATTCGGCTATCGCAGCAGTCAGGCATTCGCCAGCTATTTCCGCTGGCAGATACTGCAGGTCGCCGAGCGAACCCTTGCACTGCCAGGTCCGGGTGAAACCGTGGGCGAACACCTCGCAGGACTGAGCGCACAGGACATCGTCATTGTGTTCGGCTTGCGCCGGCGCGTGCCGCAAACGGACGCCATTCTCGACTATGCCGCGCGCGCCGGCGCTCGCGTGCTCTACCTCACCGACCAGCAAGCCCCCGACCATCCGGGCGCAACGTGGTCGATTCATTGCGAAACCAGCGCGCCGGGCGCGCTCGACAATCATGTCGCCGTTCTCGGTGTGTGCGGCCTGCTCGCCACACGTGTGCTCGAACGCGCCGGAAATCGCGGGCGCAAACGCCTGAGCACAATCGAGAGCGCGCACGACGCGATGGAAGAACTCTAGACGGCCTGCCGGCGCCGCTCGTCCCCGGCGCGAGTGCGGGGGGCGCAGTGAAACGGCAGTATCGCGCCAAAATGAAATTTTGATTTCTTGCATTTGATTATTTGAAATCCTAGGATCAACTCATCCCGGACGAGGCGACGGTCGCCATGTCCACACCCGGAGAGACGATCATGGTCGGCATGGCTGAATCCAACTCGGCGTTCGCAGGCTCCGCGCAGCTCGATCGCGCGCTCGACGACATCGGCGTCACATCGGCACACAAGACCATCATCGGCTTGATTCTGATCGGTTGCCTGTTCGACAGCTTCGAGCAGAACTCCATTGGTCTCATTGCGCCCATGTTGAAGCAACACTGGGGGCTTACCGCCACCGACATCGGACTGTTGAATACGGTAACGTTTGCGTCGGCGGCGATCGGCCGCCTTGTGTCGGGCTATATTGCCGATCGCTTCGGCCGGCGCGTGATGCTCACCGCGGACCTGTTGGTTTTCACGCTTGGCGCGATCATCTGCGCCCTCGCGCCTTCATTTCTGGTGCTGAACCTGGGCCGCGCAGTCGTCGGTTTCGGGCTGGGTGGCGAGATCGCCGTGGCCGTCACCATGCTGGCCGAATTTTGCTCGCAGAAGTTTCGTGGCACTGCCGTTGGACTCGTCAATGTGGGGGCGGGGGGAATCGGCAATTTTCTCGCGCCGGCGTTCGGTTTGCTTGTCTTCACGCTCTTTCCAGGACCCGACGGATGGCGCTGGCTGTTCGCGTGTCTCGTTCTGCCCGCGATGCTCGGCGTTTTCTACCGGCGCATCATCCCGGAAACGCCGAGATTTCTACTGTCCAAAGGACGGGTTCGCGAGACCAATGCCGTGCTCACGCGCCTCGCCAGCGGCAAGCTCACCGATCGTCATCAAACCACCACGCCGTACATCGCCGAGAATGTTCAGTTCAAGGCAACGCCCATCCGCGTCAACGTGCTCGACATCTTCCGCGGCAAACTATTGCGCCGCACGTCCTCGGTCGGCATCGCCATCTGGATGACCTACGGTGCACAGATTTCGGTGCTCACATTGATGCCCACCATGCTCGTCGCGCAAGGCTATACGATCACTCGCAGCCTGGTGTTCACGTTGATCATGCAGGGCGGCAGCGTTGCCGGTGCGCTCGCGGCGTCGCTGCTGGGCTATCACCTTCCCCGAAAGCGCGTGCTGAGCGCTGGCGCGGTACTCGCTTGCCTTGCCGCACTCGCGTTCGGGTTTCTTGCGAGCAACATCGCACTGATCCTGCTGTGCGGCGCGTTATTTCAATTCTTCGTGTTACTGCTGAACACGACGATCTGGATTTACGCCCCCGAGCTTTTCCCGACGCGCGTGCGCGCCTTCGGCACATCGTTCATCCTCGCCACAGGAACCGCGGCGGGGGCATTCATGCCGCTGGTCTCCGGTCGCCTCTTCGATCTGCAAGGCGTGGCCGGCGTGTTCGGTTTGATCGCGGTAATGTACGCGCTGTTCGCCACATGCATTCAGTTCGCCCCGGAAACGTATGGCCAAAAGCTCGACGAAACGCCGCTCGCGTCCGAGCACGTCTCCACGACCGTTCCAACCAACGTCTGAAACAACTGTATCGACCCAAGTTATGCGCGAAATTCTTCTGGTGAACCCGAACACGTCTGCCGAGACGACATCGATGATGGTCGACATCGCGCGGGCGGTGGCGCCGCCGGACTACCGGGTCAGCGGCGCCACCGCCGCGCGCGGTGTGCCGATGATCGTGAACGCCGAGCGGCTCGATGCGGCGGGCTACGAAGTCGTTCAAAGCTGGCGCAGCTACGTGGGCAAGGTCGATGGCGTTATCATCGGCGCGTTTGGCGACCCCGGCATTCATCGCTTGCGCAGTTTGGCGAAAACGCCTGTGGTGGGCATCTGCGAAGCATCCATCCTCGAAGCCTCGCAAGGCGACCGCCGCTTCGGCATCGCCACCGTCACTCCGGACCTGGTCGAACCGATCGACGCAAAGGTGCGCGAACTCGGGGTCGCGAACCGCTATACAGGCGTTCGATTGACGTGTGGCGACCCCCTGGCGCTCGCCGGCAATGCCCGCGCGTTGGAAGACGCGCTCGCCCATGCGGTAACCGAATGCGTGGAACGCGATGGCGCACAGGCCGTGGTGATCGGCGGCGGTCCGCTGGGACAAGCGGCAATCGGCCTGGCCAATCGCTTTTCGCTGCCGATCATCGCACCGATTCCCGCCGCTATGCGGCGTCTCGTCAAACTGCTGGCAAACGGCTCGACAATGTAGAAACGCGGTGTAAGCACGCGTCTGAATGAGCGCTCGCGCGCCGGGAGGAATACGCTAGATCGACAGGTGGCGAGCTTGCGAGCCAGCGTCTGCGCTACCGTCGTCTTTCCGGTGCCGGGCAGTCCCCCGAAGGCAATCGACATCTACGACGCTCCTCGCATGGAAAGTCAGATTCGATAGTCGCGGTATTGCCGCAATGGCCTATCGGGGGGGGGCCGAAGATCGGAACCACGACCGCGCTTGCCTGGAGGTGATTCGTCGCCGCATTGATCCGACGATTTATCATTGACGCACATTTGCGCAAGGCCGCCGGAATGCAATATTCGGGGAAAGTTCAGATGCGACCGCGAGTCGTCAGAACGCATCGGGAACGATCGGCGGCGGGCACGTTACTCGACAACGCGCGTCGCGCGGGATAGGGCAACCGCGCACAATGAGCGCGCTCGGCTCGATGGGGCGATAAGCCCAAGTGGTACCGGGGACCGGACTTGAACCGGCAAGCCCGAAGGCGGCGGATTTTAAGTCCGCTATGTTTACCAATTTCATCACCCCGGCAAGGGCACGCATTCTAACATCCCCACCGAGATACGTCAGTTGGGTATGATGAGGGTATCCACGCTCTGCGCGCGCCAACGGAGATCGATCCATGCTGGAGAATCTCGACCGCATCGCCCTGTCGCTAGACGCCATCGAAGCCGCCGCGCGCGACCTCGCCCTCCAATCCCCCCAAAACGCGCAGGCGCTTTATACCGCGCTGATGGAGATCCGCAACGCCATCGCGCTCGTCGCCCAGGAAGTCGTGCGCCTCGAACACGAACTCCACGGCCCCACCGGCAACGGGCAATCGTAATCGCCCCACGCCCCACCGCCGACCGGCAAGCTTGCCCCTGACACCCGCGCCCGCGCCATCGCCATCGCCGCCAGCATTCCTCCACGCCGGACCGGCGCGGCAACGGGGCGATGGGCCGGCGGGTCGACGTACGCCATTCCGTGCCCCGTGATCGTGACGAACCGTCACACACGTGGGGTGGGCAACCGGTCTACAATAGGCAACACGTTTCACAACACGGCGCGTCCCCATGGCCCTCCCCTGTTGTACGTCGCAAGCCGAGGCGCCCTCCGGCACCTCCCCCAACGCTCCCCGCTCACGCACCCCGCGCGACGGCCTATTGGGCCGCGCATCGACTGCGCCAGCGTCGCTGCACGACCGCTACGATGCCGTGCGCGCCGCCTCGGTCGCCTTTGCGCAAGGTCTGTCCGACGCCGACGCCACCGTGCAGTCGATGCCCGATGCAAGCCCGATCAAGTGGCATCTCGCCCACACCACCTGGTTTTTCGAAACATTCCTGCTGAGCGAGTCCGGCGGCCTGTCCGACAGTCATTACCGCCCCTACGATCCTCGTTTCGCCTATCTCTTCAATTCCTATTACGAAGCCGCCGGTCCGCGCCACCCACGCCCGCAACGCGGCTTGCTCACGCGCCCCACGCTCGATGAAGTGATGCGCTATCGCCGTCATGTCGACACCGCCATGCACGAGCGGCTCCTGCACGCCGATCTCCCGCCCGACGTCGGCGCACTCATCACCCTCGGTCTGCATCACGAAGAACAGCATCAGGAGCTGATGCACACCGATTTGCTGCACCTCTTCGCACAAAATCCGTTGCGTCCCGCACATCGCCAACCGCCATACCCCGACGAGATCGCCGCCGGACCGCTGCACTGGATTGCACACGACGGCGGACGATATCGCATCGGACACGAAGACGAGTCCCACGCGCACTTCGCCTTCGACTGTGAAATGCCTGCACACGATGTCTTGCTGCGTCCCTTCGCCATCGCCTCGCGCGTCGTGACGAACGGCGAGTGGCGCGCGTTTATCGAAGACGGCGGCTATCGCACGGCAGGACTCTGGTTATCCGACGGATGGGCGACGGTGCAGCGCGAGAGCTGGGGACATCCGCTGTACTGGGAATGCTGCGATGGCGATTGGCAAACGATGACGCTCTGCGGCATGCAACCCGTCGACGACGACGCCCCCGTGCGGCACGTCAGCTATTTCGAAGCCGACGCTTTCGCCCGGTGGGCAGGCAAACGTCTGCCAACGGAACAAGAGTGGGAAGTGGCGGCAAACCTCGCCTCGCCAACGCCCCAACCGATGGCACAACGCTTTGGCCCTGTCTGGCAATGGACGGCGAGCCCGTACGTCGCCTACCCGGGATTCCGGACCGCGGCCGGGGCCGTCGGCGAATACAACGGCAAGTTCATGTGCGGACAGTTCGTGCTGCGCGGCGGATCGCTCGCCACGCCGCCAGGGCATGCCCGCGCCACGTATCGCAACTTCTTTTATCCGCATCAGCGCTGGCAATTCTGCGGCCTGAGGCTCGCGGAGGATCGCTGATGTCGCAAGCCCCCCAGGCCAAAGCCACGGCATTCGTTTGTCCGTCACTGCCGGAGAACGCCTTCGCCGCCGACGTGCACGCCGGTCTCGGCCACACCCCGAAGACGCTGCCCAGCATCTGGCTCTACGACCGCCGCGGCAGCGAACTGTTCGAAGCCATCACTGGCCTCGACGAGTATTACCAGACCCGCACCGAGACGGCCCTGCTCGCTGAATGCGCCGCCGCCATCGCCGACGTCGTCGGCCCCGACGCCGTCGTCATCGAGTTCGGCAGCGGGTCGAGCCGCAAGACGCCGCTGCTGCTCGACGCCCTCGTCACTCCGCGCGCCTACGTGCCCGTCGACATTGCCGACGACTTCCTCGACGACGCCGTCGCCACGCTGGCCCGCCGCTGCCCCGGCATTCCGATGTTGCCGGTACGCGCCGACTTCACCCGGCCGTTTCTCCTGCCACCGCAGTTGCAGAGCACGCCAGGACCCCGCCTGGGCTTCTTTCCCGGTTCGACGATCGGCAATTTCACGCCCGGACAAGCCGCCGCATTTCTTGCGCACGTCGGCAAGATGCTCGGCCCGCACCGCCGGATGGTTGTCGGCGTGGACGCCTGCAAAGACCCCGCCGTGCTGTTGCCCGCCTATGACGACGCACGCGGCGTGACAGCGCAGTTCAATCTGAACGTGCTCGCGCGCATCAACCGCGAACTCGACGGCGACCTGCCGCTCGACGCCTTCCGCCACGAAGCCCGCTTCAATTCGGCGGCGAGCCGCATCGAGATGCATCTGGTCGCGCAGCGCACGTTCCACGCCTGCGTGCTGGGCCACCGCGTCGACTTCATGACGGGCGAGTCCATCCACACGGAGAACTCCTACAAATACGGTCAGACCGAATTCCGTGCGCTGGCCACCTCCGCCGGATGGGATGTCGAGCGCGCATGGCTCGACGCCCGTTCGCGCTTCGCCCTCTATTTGTTGCGCCCCGCCACCGGTCGCTGACCGAACGCGCGCCACGCGGAAATCACATCGGCACCGTCCGACGCTATCCGCCAGCCGCAGAGCGGTCGGTGCCGAGGCGCGCGTGCCGTCTCCACAAGGCATTGCGCAAAAATGCGCCCGGCTTCGCTAAAGTTTCGGCGCCGTTGTGCCGTTGATGCATGCAGACGCTTGCTGCCCGCCATGTGAATTGTGAATTTCGTGGAGGAACGGCGGGACGCGGCGAGTCACGCACGATGGATACGCTAGAATCGCCGCCATATACGCCACGGGATCACGCACACCGGACCATCGGCATGTGTTCCCGCATGGCCAATTTCACAGCGCGCGGCCACGACCGCAGCGCACCGCTTACACGTATCGCTGCACATGACTTCACGCGCAATGGGGATGCACGTGGCACGAGCTTCGGCGGCAGCGCCTCCGGCTCGCGGCACTGGCACAGACACTCGACCGGCTGACGCGCGCTCGCTCGCGACGCCGCCCGGCGCCATCGTTGCTGTGCCTGGGAGCCCGTCACGATGAGCCGCATTTCGCTTACCCTCTCCGACACCGCGCTGGCGGATCTGAAAAAGGACTTCGACGCGTTCGTGCGCATTTCCGCCGCCGTCGACCGTCACTTCACACCGCCGCCGTTCGACGATTTCCTGCGCGCCCGCCTGCTCGACAGCACCGTGCCGCTCACCGAAGCCGCCGTTGCTCAGTTGCTCGCTGGCGGACATTACGCGTGGGCCAAACGCACCTTCGACAAACAGTTTCCCGACGTCGTCTCGATCATCCTCAATCAGGCGCGTCAGCACGGGTTCTATTTCGTCTCCCGCCCCGAATGGACGCGCGAAGACATGTCGCGTCAGGCGAGCCGCTGGGCCGAAGGCATTGTGCGTGAAGCGAAGGGCGAGGAGCGTACCGTCGAGTCGCTCGCGGGACAGATCGTCACGTCGGCGCAAGACTTGCGCACCCTGGAAGCGACGTTGCAGACACCCGCCTGGCGCACCGCATCGGTGCTGCGCGAGCGCGTATTCAACGCCAAGCGCGGCGTGGAGTCTGCGCGTTCTTTGCAAGCACGCGAGCGACTCGGCGAGCTACGCGCGCTCCTCGATCTCGCGGTGATCTATGGTTCGGTTGGCGCGCAGGAAGCCGAACAGATTCTGGAGTACCTGCGCTTGCTCCGTCCCGAGCTGTTCAACGACGATCCGGGCATCGTCGAGCGTCTTGCCGCATGGCTACGCCGTTTGCTCACACCGTCCACGCCACGCGCGGGCGCTGCGCCGGACGCGCCGCCGTCCGGCGTGGCGGCCGAGGTGCCGCGTCCGAATTCCGATTCGCGGCAATCGCCCCTCACGCATTGATGCACTGACGCACTGACGCACTGACGCGCTGACGGGCGGACGGCATCCAGGCCGACGCTCATTCCCGCATTCCCGCATCCCCGTCTTCCCGACGTGTCGGCCGAGGCGCCGCCCTTCGGTCGAGGACCGCCGCGACGCCCCCCGAAGCACATGCCCCATCCGGGGGCACGGTCCGAGCGCAATCTCAGAAGTCTTCGTCCAGGCGATGCAACGCATCGAACATGACCCGGTAGGCGGCCGCAACCCCGTAGGCACCGCGCAACATGCGCACACGCGACACCGCGTCGGGCTCGCCGGCCTCCTCCACCCATTGCGCGAGCAACGAGGTTCCACCGCAAACGCTCGCATCGTGCCGCGCATGCGCGCCGAGCGCTGCAAACCCCTCGGCGGCCGACGGATACCGCTGCGCGAGCATGTCGAACTGTGCCTCGATCTCGCTGGCCGCGCGTACCGTCGCCGGGGCCTGGCTGAGCGCGCAACAGCCCACGTAGGCCGGCATGTCGCCCGCCGCACCAATGATGAAGTCGATGAGCGCGTGGGTCGCGTCGAACGCGCCGCTGTCGAGAAACGTGCGCGCGGCCGCGCCGCAACGCAGGAGCCCGGCGGCGAGCATCGTCGCCTGTCCGCGCTGCTCGCGATACTGACGCAACAGCAATGGCCGCAGCACCGCATCGGTGCAACGCTCTACGGCAATACGATTGTGAACGTCGGCCCCCGCCGCGCGATGGTAGTGCTGCGCGAGAAACGCCAGCACCTGGATGTCGCTCGACTCGCCGGCAAGGAAGCGCGCCCAGAACGGCGCGGCGAAAATGCCGCGCACCCAGTCATCGCAAATCCGCCCGAACGCCGGCACGATATCGCAACGCGTCGCGGGCAACACGTGCACCAACGCTTCGTCGACGAGCGTCGCCAGCCAAGTCCCCGGCAGCGGCGCTTCGGCCAGCAACAAGCCATGCCGCATGCGGTCCAGCCACGTAGCGGCTTCCGCCGGCGCGCCATGCAACGTGCAGGACACTTCATGTGACGACACGGTGACGGCTTGCGCATCGCCCGTCCATCGCGCATGTGGCGATACGATGACCCACACCGCCGTGTCGCAGGCGTCCGGCGTGAACTGCGAGACGGGCGCAGGACCGGAGATCGAAGACGCGACCGTGGCACTCATCGGATGATGGCCCCAAGCAGCGTTACGCCGGCAGGATCGATGCGCCGCTCGATCTCCGCGCGAAATGCCACGGCGTTATCGTCCAATGACAGGCCCGGTACGGTTTGCATCTTGCCCCCGCTGCCACGGCACGTGGCGCGCGCCTTTCCGCGTGAAGCGTCCGAGGTGCCACGCGCCGGTCGGCGCGCCACCTTCTCAGGCAAACAGGCGGTCCCATCGGTGGCAGGCAGTTTTCGAGCGCGCGCCGCAGCGGGCGACTCGAGTACGACGGGAAGAAAAGGAAACGGTGACGGCGGCGCATTGGACGGCATGTCGGCTCCTTTCGAAATTCTGGTGACGCGGATGGCCGCGCTTCGTGCAAGTCTGCCGCGCGACCCGCGCATGCCCTATCAGGCATGAACGCAGCGGCCCGCGGGCCAAACGTCTACATTAGAAATCCCTTAGGGGTTCGAAAAAGAACGGAGACTCTAGATCTACGTAGACGACGTTGTCATATCGCCCCGCCGCAACAACACCGGTCCGACGCAAACGACCTGTGGCTCCCCGGGAAATCGCGACGGTTCGACATCGCCGCCATCGTGAACGGCAAATGCGGACATCGTCTCCCAATCACGAAATTTCAAGACTTTTCCCAAGAACTTGGGGCATCGATGCCCGGTTGCGGCGTCGCACCGAGACGTCTTTCCCGTAGCGACGCAGTCGAGCCCCACCCCACTGGCATCGGCCGTCCGCTCAAAATGCGCCGGGCGTTACCCCAAAAATGTGCCTCGTCGTGCACGAACACCCAAATTCGCCCCTACGCTAGGGCATCTCAAGCTCAACAACGGAGACGTAACCAATGCCCGACGCCCCTCCCCACGCTGCGGATGCGCCTGGCACCGCGGCACCGCACGCCAAAGCCCGCCTACGCGGGGTGCTTGGCCTGGTCGAGTGGCTCGGCAACGCACTGCCGCACCCGGTCACACTTTTCGCACTCATGACAGTCGGCGTCATCGCGCTGTCGTCGATCAGCGCCGGGTTGGGCATTTCCGCTGCCGACCCGCGTCCGGCCAATGCTGGCGACATACTGAGCGTGACGAATCTGCTGACGGGCACCGAACTCGTGCGCTGGGCCAGCACCGTAACCACGAACTTCACGTCCTACGCACCGTTGGGCACGGTGCTCGTGGCGCTGCTTGGCATCTCGATTGCCGAACATTCCGGCCTGCTGTCGATCGCGCTTCGGGCACTGGTCGTGGCCGCGCCGCGTCGCTGCATCACCATGGCGATCGTCGTCGCCGCCGTGATCTCGAACGTCGCGTCGGATCTCGGCTACGTCGTCGTTCTGCCGCTCGCCGCGATGCTCTTCGCCGCGATGGGCCGTCATCCGCTCGCAGGCCTGTCGGCAGCGTTTGCCGGGGTGTCTGGCGGTTACGGCGCGAATCTCGTGCTCAGCACGTCGGATCCATTGCTTGGCGGCATTACCCAAAGCGCAGCGCAACTGCTCGCCCCGGAGTACAGCGTGAGCGCCGTTGCGAACTGGTACTTCATGGCGGCGAGCACGCTGCTCGTCACGCTGGCCGCCACCTGGGTCACCGAACGCGTGATCGAACCGCGCCTGGGCACCTGGACGCCGCAGGACGGCGATGCGCAGACACTGTCCCCGGAGGCCGGCATCGGCCGGGACATCACGCACACCGAGCGACGCGCATTGAGGGCCGCACTCGCGTGCATGCTGGCCTGTGGCGCCGCCTTGTTCGTGCTCGCGTGGCCCGACAGTTCCCCGCTGCGCGATTCGGCTGGCGAATACGGCAGCCGTGCGCCGTTGTTCGGCAGCGTGGTGGCGTTCATTGTGATTTTCTTTGCGCTGCCGGGATTGCTGTACGGCGTCATGACCGGGACGTACCGAAACGACCGCGACGTGATCGCCGCCATGTCGAAGACCTTGGGCAGCCTCGGCCAATACCTCGTCCTCGTGTTTTTCGCGTCGCAGTTCATCGCCTTGTTCGGGCGCAGCGGCTTGGGCACCATTCTCGCCGTCAAGGGGGCCGGCTGGCTCAGCGGGATTGCCGATAACGGTCCGCTGCTGTTCGTCGGGCTAATCGCCCTTTGTGCCGCAGTGAATCTGATGATCAGTTCCGGCATGGCGCAGTGGGCGCTCATGGCGCCCATCGTCGTGCCGATGATGATGCTGCTCGGTTACGCCCCGGAAGTCGTGCAAGCGGCTTACCGAATCGGCGACTCGGTCACGAACGTCATCACGCCGATGCTCAGCTACTTCGCGCTCATTCTCGCGGTCGCGACCCGCTATCAGCGCGATGCCGGGGTGGGAACGTTGCTCGCGCTGATGCTGCCGTACGCGATCGTGTTCGCCGTCGCATGGACCGCATTCTTTTGTCTCTGGGTGTTCGGTCTGGAATTGCCGGTCGGGCCGAACGCGCAGCTTCGTTACTCGGGCCACTGAGCGCAACGCGTGAGAGTCTGCTCACTTGCAGTACCATGATCGTTTCCGTTGCTGCACCCGGGAGCGACTCTCATGCATCTTTATCAGCGTCTGCCGATCTTTGTTTTCGAGATCGAAGCCTGTGAAAACCTGAAGTTCATCACGATGGCGATTCGCTTCAATCTGGATCGCAATGGCCAACACCTGTCGCTGGCCGACTGGCAGCGTTTGCCGCAAGCGGCACGCGAAACGCTGGCGTCGTGTCTGCCGGGCGACGACGATTTCGCAGCCCGTCTCGATGAAATTGCCCGCGACCATCTCGGGCGAGCGGTCGAGCGCAGCGTCGATCCGGCGTCGACCGCCTGGCAGGACACGAACACGCTGCCGCCAGGACTGCTCAGGCAATGCGAACTGGCCGACCTGACGCCCCCCGATGTCGGCGACTGGGCCACACTCCCGGCGTTTCGCCGCTACGTGCTCACCAAGCTCTCACGGCGCGACACGCCCAATCATTGCTTCGTGCCGGCCATGCTCGAATTCGGACTGGCACGAACGCCAGCCGAACTCTGAGGGGCGCGCGGGCCGCCGCTGTCGATTTCCCGTCAATGCCTGACCATCGACTCAGGTCACCGGCGCCGGGTTGAACAACGCAAGCGCGTTATGCAGTCCCCAGCGTTCCGCCCATGTCTTCTCGCCACTCGCCACGGCGAGCATCAGATGAAAGAGCTGCCAGCCGATGTCTTCGATGGTGGCATCGCCCGTGGCAATGCGCCCTGCGTCGACATCCATCAGATCGTGCCAGCGACGCGCGAGATCGGAGCGCGTCGCGACCTTGATGACGGGCACCTCGGCCAGCCCATACGGCGTGCCGCGTCCCGTCGTGAAAACATGCAGATTGATCCCCGCAGCGAGTTGGAGCGTGCCGCAAATGAAATCGCTTGCCGGGGTCGCAGCGTAGATCAGCCCACGCTGGTGTGCGCGGTCGAGCTTGGCCCCCGGCGAGACCACGCCGTGAATCGGCCCCGTGCCCGACTTCACGATCGATCCCATCGCCTTTTCCACGATGTTCGACAGTCCGCCGCGCTTGTTGCCCGGCGTGGTGTTGGCGCTACGGTCGACGCGCCCGCGCTCCAGATACGCGTCGTACCAGGCCATCTCCCGAATCATCGCTTCAGCCACTTCCGGTGTCGCCGCGCGTGAGGTGAGCTGATCGATGCCGTCGCGCACCTCGGTGACTTCGGAGAACATGACCGTGGCACCGGCGCGCACCAGCAGGTCGGTGGCAAAACCCACCGCCGGGTTCGCGGTCACACCGGAGAACGCGTCGCTCCCCCCGCACTGCACACCGACCACCAGCTCAGACGCCGGCACCGTCTCGCGTCGACGTGCATCGAGACGTTCCAGATGCGTGTGCGCCGTCGCAAGTATCGAGTCGATCATCGACAGGAAGCCGACGTGCGCGTCGTCCTGCAGACAGACGGTATCGGGCTTGCCCTGCGCATCGGCGCTGCCGATGGGAATGCTGCCCGCCGGCAAGAGACGCTCGGGCTGAAGCTTCTCGCATCCCAGACTGACCACCATCACTTCGCCGCCGAAGTTCGGATTCATCGAGATGTTGCGCAGCGTGCGGATCGGGATGACGGCATCGGGCGCATCGATGGCTACGCCACAGCCATAGGTGTGCTCCAGCCCGACAACGTCGTCGACATTCGGATACTGCGGCAGCAACGTCTCTTTGATCCGTTTGACGGCATATTCGACCACGCCCGCGACACATTGCACCGTGGTCGTGATCGCAAGAATGTTGCGCGTGCCGACCGAGCCGTCGGCGTTGCGATAGCCCTGAAACGTGAATCCCTCGAGCGGCGGCAGCGGCGCGCCCACCCGCGTGCCGATCGGCAGATCGTTGAGCGTCGGCGCCTCGGGCATCAGCAGATTGCGCTCATTGACCCAACTGCCCGCAGGCAGCGCACGTGCCGCATAGCCGATCACCACCCCGTAACGAATCACTGCCGCGCCCTCGGCCAAATCGGCCAGTGCGACCTTATGCCCCTGGGGCACGGCGTCCACCAGCGTTAGCCCGTCTGCAAACCGGCTGCCAGCGGGCAAGCCACCGTCGTTCACGACGATGGCCACGTTATCGTCCGGCTGCATCCGGATATAGCGCGGCGCATTCTTCGCCTTTTCGCTGAGCTCGCGCAGCTCGCCCGGCTCGCCCGGTTTGCCCGATTCACTTGCGGCGGCGCGATCCGCGCCCTTCACTGATGCCATGTTGCTCACTCCTGTGCCCTGTTTTTCCGATGCAATGCGACGTTCGCCCGTGCTGGCGCATGCGATTTGCCGCGAACTTTAGCGCACTGTCACCTTCGACCGCGCTTGTCGTTGACATTGGTTCAATCACCCGTCACTTATGCGTCATCATACATCTAGATGCGTCATAATAGGCCCTCTGAAGGTCTTCGGCGAAATCCGGACAAACCCTTTTCACGTCTTTTGCGGGTTTATCCCACTGCCATTCGATAGAGCACCCTCTTGTCCACTTTCACCACATGTTATACGATGACATATAACTCAGCGCCGAGCGCTGGTTGCGCGCCTTCTTCATTCATCGAATCCGGCCCTACGGCCGACAGGAACTCTTGAAATGACCGCACCTCAAGAACTCAAGCAGATCGTCTCCGACGGCTTGTTGTCTTTCCCCGTGACCGACTTCGACGCCCATGGCGACTTCAATGCGCGCGGCTATGCGGCCCGCCTGGAGTGGCTTGCGCCGTTCGGCGCGACGGCGCTCTTCGCGGCGGGTGGCACGGGCGAATTCTTCTCGCTCACACCGAAGGACTACAGCGCCGTGATCAAGACGGCCGTCGACACCTGCGCAGGGAAGGTCCCGATTCTGGCCGGCGCCGGCGGCCCGACGCGACTGGCCATCGAATACGCACAGGAAGCCGAGCGCCTTGGCGCCGCAGGCGTGCTGCTCATGCCCCACTATCTGACCGAAGCGAGTCTGGCCGGCATTGCCGCCCACGTCGAGCAGATCTGCCGTTCGGTGAAGATCGGCGTCATCGTCTACAACCGCGCCAATTCGAAGCTCGGCGCCGACGAACTCGAACGCCTGGCCGAGACGTGTCCCAACCTGATCGGCTTCAAGGACGGCGTGGGCGACATCGAGCGCATGATGCAGATCCGCCGCCGCATGGGCGAGCGCTTCTCGTATCTGGGCGGTCTGCCGACCGCCGAAGTCTATGCCGCCGCCTACCGCGCGCTGGGTGTGCCGGTGTACTCGTCGGCCGTCTTCAACTTCATTCCGAAGACGGCGATGCAGTTCTATCGCGCCGTGTGCGAGAACGATCAGGCGACGATGGGCCGTTTGCTCGACACGTTCTTCCTGCCGTATCTGGAAATCCGCAATCGCTGCGCGGGCTACGCCGTGAGTATCGTCAAGGCGGGCGCGAAGCTCGTCGGCCACGACGCCGGTCCGGTGCGAGCGCCCCTCACCGACCTGCTGCCGCACGAACTCGACGCGCTCGACGCGCTGATCAAGAAAGTCGAAGGCTAAGGAGAATGCGCATGCAAATCACCGGTGAGATGTTGATCGGCCGCGCCGATGTGTTCGGCAGCGCCGGAACGCTCGAAGCGTATGACCCGTCGCGCGGCGAACGTCTGTCGCCTGCGTTCGGCGCGGGCACGGCGCAGGACGTCGATCGCGCATGCGCGTTGGCGCGAGCCGCGTTCGACCCGTTCCGCGCGTTGCCGCTCGCCCGGCGTGCCGAGTTTCTCGACGCCGTCGCGCAGGCCATTCTCGATCTGGGCGATGGCCTGATCGAGCGTGCCCACGCCGAGACCGGATTGCCTGTCGCCCGTCTGCAAGGCGAGCGCGGGCGCACAGTCGGCCAATTGCGCATGTTCGCTCGCGTGGTGCGTGACGGCCACTTCCTCGACGCCACCGTCGACCCTGCGCAGCCCACGCGCGAACCGCTTCCGCGCAGCGACTTGCGCCTCGCCAAGATCGGACTCGGCCCGGTAGCGGTGTTCGGCGCGAGCAACTTCCCGCTGGCGTTCTCGGTGGCGGGCGGCGACACCGCGTCGGCATTCGCCGCCGGCTGCCCGGTGATCGTCAAGGCACACTCGGCGCATCTGGGCACGTCGGAACTCGTGGCACGCGCCGTGCGTTCGGCGGCACAGGCGCTGGGCCTGCCCGAAGGTGTGTTCTCGCTGCTCGTGGGCGAACGTGCCGTTGGCGAGGCATTGGTCGCGCACCCGGCGATTGCCGCCGTGGGCTTCACCGGCTCGCGCACCGGCGGCCTCGCGCTGCAACGTATTGCGCAGTCGCGTGCCGTACCGATTCCCGTCTATGCCGAGATGAGCAGCATCAACCCGGTGTACTTGCTGTCCGAGGCGCTGGCGGCGCGCGGCGAGGCAATCGCCCAGAGCTTCGTCGATTCGCTCACGATGGGCGTCGGCCAGTTCTGCACGAACCCGGGGCTGGTCTTGGGTATCGCGGGCGAGGCACTCGAGCGTTTCTGCCGCACGGCCACCGAAGCGCTCGCCGCGAAAGCGGCGGGCACGATGCTCACGCCAGGCATTCATCAGGCTTACGACCGCGGTGTGGCACGACTGGCCGACGCGCCGAATGTAACGCTGCTCGCACGCGGTCAGACCGGCGGCGCGCATCAGGGCCAAGCGGCCCTCTTCCGCACGACGGCCACCGAGTTCCTCGCCACACCGGCGTTGCACGACGAAGTCTTCGGTCCGGCATCGGTCGTGATTGCCTGCGATACGGTCGAGGAGATGATCGCGATCACCGAGCGCCTGGAAGGACAACTCACGACAACGCTGCAACTCGACGCGGGGGATACCGACACGGCACGCCGTCTGCTGCCGAGTCTGGAGCGTCGGGCCGGACGCATTCTCGCAAACGGCTTCCCGACCGGCGTCGAGGTGTGTCATGCGATGGTCCACGGGGGCCCCTATCCCGCAACCTCGAACGCGATGTTCACCTCGGTGGGCGCCACAGCCGTCGACCGGTTCCTGCGCCCGGTCTGCTATCAGGACCTGCCCGACACGCTATTGCCTGAAGCACTGCAGGAAGCCAATCCGCTCGGCCTTTGGCGGCTTCGCGACGGCGCATTGTCCCAGGCGTAACGGCCTGGCCTCACGCATAGTGAGCAAGGCGAACAAGGCGAACAAAGCGAAAACAAGCGCCGAAACGACCAACGCCCTCGATTCCGAGGGCGTTCCGAAGGTGCCTCGTCACCGACACGACGCGACACGACGCGTCGCGGCGCAAGCCGTTACGACGCGGAATGCCCCCGCGTGAGCGCAGGCAACGTCAACAGGCCATAGAGCGGCGCCACATCTCCCTGCGTAAGTCGCTTCGCTACCGCCTTGAGATTCACGGAGCCCGGTGCACCGATGAGCGCGTAGCCGATCTGCCCTTTGCGCCACGTCACCACGCCCATGCCGTCGATCTGCTGTTCCGCCACGCCCTGATCCGGACGCGGATCACGCAAGGCGCACAACGCGATGGGATCGCCCGCTTCCGGCAAGTACACCATTTGCACCAGCGCCCGGTCCTGCCAGCGCAAGCGCTGCACGCGCTTGAACGTCAGCCCTTGCGAGCGCAGGTCGGGGACGCGGATATCGAGTTTGTCGTTCTGACGAATGTCGCTCACGACGCGCTCGGTGTCGCCGTCGTCAACCCGCACCGACGCCATCGTGTCGCGCGCATAGAGCTGCTGATATTCGGCGGCGGCGCGTACCCACGTCGTGCCTTGCGCCGACTTGGGCGGCACCGGCACCGAGGCAGTCATGCGCGCACTGCCCCCCGCGCCGAACCGGCTGAACAACCCAGGCAGCAACGGCAAAGCGACGGCGGTGACGGCCACGCCTGCTGCGAACGCGGCCGCGAGCCATCCAGTGCGCACGCGACGGCCCGCAGGAGCGTCGTTGGCGGCAGGCAGACGGCGCGGCTCGTCGACACGCCCGGTCGCTGTCGGCTCGACCGGACTCACGGCATCGGCAACGCTTTGCCCCGCCGTCGTCCGACGCTGCGCATGCGAGCGTAGCAACGCCTCGACGTTGGCGCTCAGGCTGGCGGGTACCGGTGGGAGCATTTGCGCGGCGAAACTCTCTCGGTACGGCAGACGCGAAGCGCGCAACGAGGCCAACGCATCGGCCAATTCAGGCGACGCGGCAATGGCCGCTTCCACTTCTGCCCGCTCCGCTGCGGGGAGTGTCTCATCGACGTACGCGAGCAGGCGGATATCGTCTTCGTTCATCGCGCGTCCTCCTCACTTGCGCCGGACGCGGGGCCGACACGGTCGGCGCGGCGGGGTTGCCCCTCGGGATTGCGAAACTGATCGCCGACGGTTCGGCGTGCGCGTGAGAGGCGACTCATGACCGTGCCGATGGGCACGTCGAGCACGAGCGCCGCCTCCTGGTAACTCAGGCCCTCCACGGCCACGAGCAATACCACGAGTCGCTGCGCTTCGGGCAGCCGGTCGACCGCACCGAACACCTGGTGATAACTGGCAAGGTCTTCAGGCGTCGACGCCTGAAGATCGGGGATCGCCTCGACGTCAGCGTCGTCCCACGTCAGCGCGCCGCGCGACCGAACGCGGCGCGCGCGGATCTCGTTGATCCACGTCGTATGCACGATGCTGTACATCCAGCTCAATGCCGAGGTGCCGGGCTGCCATTGGTGCACGCGCTCGAGCGCGTGCAGGCAGGCGCGTTGGACGAGATCCTCGGCATCATGGCGGTCGCCCGTGATGCGTAGCGCGAACGCCCAGAGGCGCGGCAGCAAGCCCGGAAGCATGCTGGGCAAATCCTGACCGGTCATCGGCAAATTTCCTGGCGGAGGGTGCCTGGCGTCAAGCCAGCCCGGGGCATCGCCAGCGAATACCGCTGGCGCTTGCCGCGAAATTATACTGAGCCGCCGCGACTTTGCACTGCGCCGCGTGGCCGGCCAGACCGCCAACACCCTCTCGCTCCCTGTCAGATCTGCGTGCGCTCCCGCTCAGGGCTTCACGGCGTGCCACACATCCTTGAAACCGTCGCCCTTCATGTCGCCCGGCGCGGCGTCCTTCGTGAACAGATACACGGGCTTGCCCTTGTAGGCCCATTGCATCGTGCCGTCGTCACGCGTGATAACGGTGTAATGGCCCTCGGCCTTCGCGCCCGGCGCTGCCATCACCGGCGGCCAGGCTTGCGCGCACGGGCCGTTGCAGGTGCTCTTGCCGCTGCCGGCCACATCTTTGTCGAACGTATAGACGGTGCGGTTCTGGCTGTCGACCAGCATGCCGCCCATCGCCTTGAGCGGGACTTCGGCGTGCGCCGCTGCAGCGACAAACAGACCGGCGGCGGCCACCATCGCGGTAAGGGCGGCGGACATCGATTGACGTGCATTCATGACATTGGCTCCTGAGTGATTTGTCGGGACGACACTCTCAGAACACCGGGTCGCGACGTTTTATTCCATCGCATGCATCGATATTTTTGGTGCACCGCAACGCGACCGAGCCGGGCGAGGGGGTGACGGGGGGGACGGGGGGGACGGGGGTGACGGGGGTGGTGGGGGGGA